>JAILIR010000185.1 GCA_024695185.1 bacterium
TACTAGAAAAGTATTCCATATCATTTTTCAAATACATTGTGGTATTAGGAAATCTTTTACTAATCATTTCCAGTATGGTTCTTACTGTGTTTTTGCTTTTTGTATAAATCTCTAAATCAAGAGCTTTTTTACATGAAGGAACTGAATTATATATACTTGATAAGATTGAGGCGTTTTCGTTATCCATTCCCTCATTTATTAAGTTTTCTTTTAACTCTTCCTTATTCATTGGAAGAAGATTAATCATTTGACATCTTGATCGAATTGTTTGTAAAATAGCATCTTTATTTGTTGTAAGTAAGATAGCATATATATCATCATATGGCTCTTCAATAAATTTTAGTAATTTATTCGCACATGTTGAATTCATGTTTTCCGCATCATTTATAATATATATTCTAGGTCCATCCTTTAAACTTGTTTTAGATAATTCTTCTTTTAAGTTTTCTATTTGTTCCTTAACTATTTCACTTTTACCAGGTAGTTTATCTATTACCATAACATTTAGATGGTTATTATTGATAATATCTTTGCATTCCTTGCATTCAAGGCATACATCATTACAATATAACATACAAGCAAAGTATAAGGCGACTCCCATTCTTTCTGAGCCTTCTTCTCCGCTAAATAAATAAGCATGCGAAAGACGTCTATTATCCCTAGACTTAATTAACATATCTAAAATTGGCTTTTGTGTTTCAATCGCATGTTTAATCATTTCTATTCTCCTAGTAATTTATCAATTCGCATTTTTATATCTTCAATAATATCTTCTATTCTTCTATCTCCATCAATAGAAACTATTCTATTAGGATACATTTTAGCTATTTCTCTATATCCTTCATAAACCTTATTATGAAAATCCATCTTTTCTAAATCTAATCTATCCATTTCTCTATGATTATCCTTTAATCTCTTAAAACAGATTTCAGGTTTTACATCAATAAAGAAAGTAATGTTAGGCATATATTCAGTTGCAAACATATTTACTTTTAGAACATTATCTACACCTAAGCCTCTAGCTATACCTTGGTATACTAAGGATGAATCAAGATATCTATCACATAAAACTATCTTATTCTCTTTTAGTGCAGGTATTACTTTTTCAGCTAGATGTTGAGTACGACTAGCAGCATATAGTAATGCTTCAGTACGATAGTCCATCTTTGTATTTTTAACATCTAAAATGATATTTCTAATTTGTTCAGCAATATCAATTCCACCTGGTTCTCTTGTTGTAACAACACTATAACCCTTATCGTTTAAATACTTTGATATGTAGTTTATAATAGTTGTTTTACCAGTGCCTTCTCCACCTTCAAATGTAATAAAATAACCCATAATTAATCCTCCTTATACCATACGTTATATAAGAATAAACCGTTTGGACTAGCCGTTTTACTGGCCTTGCATCTATCTTTAGCTTCAAATATTTTTACTATATCTGATTCTTTTTTTTTGCCTAGTCCAATATCTATTAAAGTACCTACCATTATTCTAACCATATATTTTAAGAAGCCATTACCAATAAATACCAATTCTAGCATATCATCACTTAGTCTATTTATTTTAGCCTCATAAATAGTTTTAACTGTAGGCTTTTTATCTACGTATCTAGAAAAGCTTAAAAAGTCATGTTCACCTAAGAAATACTTTATAGCTTTATCCATCTTATCGACATCTAAACACTTATAATAAGCACTATAATTATTTTTGAATAAATCATATTCTCCTAGCTTAATATAGTATCTATATTCCTTTTTAACAGCGCTAAATCTAGCATGGAAATCATCACTTACAAATTCGATCATTTTTACTCTAATATCAAGAGGTAATAAAGAATTTAAAGCACGCATCCAATTATTTTCTTTCATACTTATAGTTGTGTCAAAATGTAGTACCTGTCCATAGGCATGTACATGAGCATCAGTTCTACCTGATGCGACAGTTTTAATATGCTCTTTAGCAATAATAGCTAAAGCTTCTTCAAAGGTATCTTGAACTGTTACTTCTCCTGGCTGGTGCTGATAACCTGAGTAATTAGTTCCATCATAACTAAGTGTTACCTTAATGCGCATTTATATACACTCCATATATCCGCATTTGTAACAGCACCCATAATAACAAATGCTAGTAGCGTTAATATTAAAAATAACGCGAAATAATCTTTAAATGTTAATTTTAAAACATCAATGCTTGTTCTTTTTTCACCTATTACATACCCTCTAGATTCCATAGCATTAGCTAAATCATCAGCACGCTTAAAGGATACAACAAACATAGGTACAAGCAAGCTTATAATTTGTTTCATCTTTTGTCTTAAGCCAGCTTCATTAAAGTCCGCACCACGAGATGCTTGTGCTTTAATTATCTTATTAGTTTCCTCAAGTAATGTAGGAATAAATCTTAATACTAAAGAAATCATCATCGCAATTTCCGCTACAGGTACCTTAATTACTTTAAGTGGTTTCATTAGGCTTTCTAACCCATTCTTTAAATCCATAGGGGATGTTGTAAAGGTTAAAACACTAGAAAGTAATACTAGATTAAGTAATCTTAAAACAATAAAACCAACTCTAATTAAGCCTTCATCTGTAAAACTAATTTCATATTTAAATAGTTCTACACCACTAGTAAAATAATACTGTAAAACAAACGATAAAGCGCACAACAAAAGCAAATATATGAATCTAAAAGGTATATATTTTCTAGTGAAAATATAAATAAATATTAAAGCAAATATGATAATTAGGTTATAAACCGTCATATGCATGAATACATTATTAACAACAAAATCACCAGTTCTTACATTACCTAGCTGCAATACTGCGGTAAAGCATACTAGGAAAAGTATTGCTCTAAGTCCTTTTAGAACCTTTAGAATAGGTATTCTAGATGAAATAATTAGAAATAAAATGAATACTAAAAGAATGGCTTCTACAACTATTGTATGTGCAACAAACAAAGCCACTATCATAATTATTAAAATGGAAATCTTAATTCTAGCATCTAGTCTATGAATTAGACTATTACCAGGAATGTATTGTCCAATAATAATATTATCCATTCTTATTTCCTTTCTAATTCTAAAATTAACTCCTCTAATGTAAATACATTTGTATTAATTTCTAAATTAAGTTTATTATTTATTTCCATCGCTAGCTTCATGCTTGATGGATAATCTAGATGGAATGATTGAAAGTTATGATCAGTAAATAAGTTTTCTTTTGATCCATCATATACAATCTTTCCTTCATTTAATACTACTACTCTTTTGGCATATTTACTTACAATATCCATATCATGAGTAATAACTATTATTGTTTTATTAGTTTCTCTATGAATCTTTTCAAATAACTCCATAACCTCTAAGCTAGATTTAGGATCTAAGCCTCTAGTAGGCTCATCAAGAATAATTATTTCAGGCTCAAGAGCTAAAATTCCTGCGATTGAAGCCTTTTTCATTTGTCCACCTGATAATCTAAATGGTGATTGATCATATAGCTTAGGATCAAAATCTACCATTTCTAAAGCCTTTATAGCTTTTTCTTTTGCTTCTTCCTTCTTTAAACCAAAATTGATTGGTCCAAACATTACATCCTTTAATACTGTTTCATCGAATAATTGATATTCAGGAAATTGGAATACTAGACCTACCTTTTTTCTAATCTCATTTAAGCGTCTATTTTTCTTTTTCTTAATTATTCGATCAAATATCTCTAATTTACCACTTGAAGGAAATAACAAAGCATTCATATGTTGTATTAATGTTGACTTACCACTACCAGTATGTCCACATATCGCAATGAATTCATTTTTAGCTTCGATATTTAAATCAATATCCTCCATCGCAATAAATCTAGTTCTACCATCAGGATCGCTGAATGTATGTGTTACTTTTTCAAACTTAATTCCCATAATACATCCATCAACTCCTTCTTGTTATTAATTTTTTCATCATTTAAAGCTAGATTATATACCTTTAGATTAAATGGTATATCTAGTTTTGATTCTGTAAGTATATCAATTTTTTTGAATGTTTCACTAGGAGTATCATCACTTACTAAATGTCCTTCATTTAAAACAAGTACTCTATCACTTTTTTTGGCTAAGTCTAAATCATGAGTAATAGTTATAATAGTTTTTTCTCCTTTAAGTGATTCAATTAAGCTAGTTATTTCATTTACTCCTTCAGGATCTAGCATTGATGTTGCTTCATCAAAAATGATGATTTCTGGATTAGTGGCTAATACTCCTGCGATAGCAACTCTTTGCTTTTGGCCACCAGATAGTTTAGATGGTTCAGCTTTTAAAAATTTTTCCATCTCAACCTTCTTAGCATACTCTTCTATTATTTCCATCATCTTTGTACGCTCAATACATCTATTCTCTAAACCGAAAGCAATATCATGCTTTACAGTTACACCAATAAATTGATTATCTGGGTTTTGAAATACTATTCCAACTTTCTTTCTAATGGAGTTAATTGTATCATCATTAATCACTTCTCCATCAATAGTAATTTCACCTTTATTTGCTCTAACTAAGCCATTTAATAATTTTGATAATGTTGATTTACCACTACCATTATGGCCTATAATAGATACCCACTGTCCTTTAGGGATGTCAAAAGAAACGCCTCTTATAGCGTGTGTCTCTTTATTATATGAAAAATGTACATTCTTTACACTAATCATGTAATCAACCCCTTAACATATCTATTATACTATAATTTTTATTTTTTTAAAATAAAAAAGATGTCAAGTGACATCTTATATAATAGGTTCTCCTTCATTAATTTTCTTCCAACGCATAGTGAAGTATAAAATAACTACAGCTCCACCACCAAGTATCCAACCTATTGGCCAGCTCCACCAAATACCATCTAATCCAAATAATCTAGATAATAAGAAAGTAAAACCAACTCTTGAGAACAAGTCAATAAATGTTCCAATCATAAAGTTACGCATATCTCCAGCGCCCTTTAAAACACCATCGAATGATATTTTAACGGCAACTAACACATAGAATGGCGTAACAATCATTAAGAATTTAGATCCTACATCCAAAATAAAATCTATATTTGATCCTTCACTAACAGCATTCTTATCTAAGAATAGATTAACTAGACCTCTTGATGCTGGAACAAATATGCTAGTAAAGAATAAAGCAATAATTAAACCCATAATAAATGTTGCTTTTAAACCAGGCTTAACTCTTTCCATATGTCCTGCACCAATATTTTGAGATGTATAGCTTGATAAGGCATTAGATAATGTAAAGATGATATTTATAACAATATAACATATCTTATAAGCAGCTCCATAAGCAGCTGTTACATCTCCACCATATGTATTAACTTCCTTTTGAACAAACACACCACCAATAGCTACAATTGATGCTTGAATCATTGATGGAAAAGCTATTAAAAGTATATTCTTTATAAGTTGGAATGAATATATTTCTGGCTTCTCACTTTCTATTTTTCTTAGAGTGACTAAAAGCCAGGATAATGAGGCAACAGAGGCAATTCCTTGAGCTATGAATGTTGCTAAAGCAATACCAAATACACCCATATTATTCAAGGCAAAAGTTATATCTAAAATGACATTTAATGTAGTAGAAAACACTAGGAAAAACAAAGGTGTTTTAGAGTTTCCAAGTGCTTGGAAAATACAAGTTACAACATTATATAAGAATAAGAATACCATTCCTACACTATAGAATACTAAGTATGTAGAAGCATCATTTAATATCTTAGCATCAGTACTTAAAGCCTTTAAGAATACCTTCGCAGTTAAGGCTCCTAATACTGCTAAAACTATAGCCATGATTATAAATGTGATTAATGCAGTATATATAGAAGTTTTAACTTCCTTCATCTTCTTCATTCCAAAAAATCTAGATACTACAACTCCCGTTCCTACACCAGAGCCCGTTGCTAGGCCCAAATAAATCATTGTAATAGGATATGAAGCACTTATAGCACCTAAAGCATCAGGGCCTATAATACGGCCAGCAATCATAGAATCCGCTATATTATAAACTTGTTGTAGTGTTACTGATAAAATCATTGGTAAGGCAAATAAAAGTATTACTTTCCAAGGTTTACCAACGCTTAAGTCTTTAGTAGCCATAGTCTCACATCCTTTCATACTTCTATTATATCATTTTTATTTTTAATAAAAATTTGAAAATGTTTTCGTAAAAAAAGCACATCAATTGATGTGCCTTATTTATTGTATTAATTAATCAACGAATTCAATAATTGCCATATCTGCAGCATCGCCTTGACGTTTACCTAGCTTATAAATTCTAGTGTATCCACCATTTCTATTTGCAAACTTTGGAGCAATTTCATTGAATAACTTTTGAAGAGCATTTTGCTTTTCATCAGCTTGTTCGAAACGAATTAATTGAGCTGCTTGTCTTCTAGCTGCTAAAGTTCCTTTCTTTCCTAAAGTAACCATTTTATCAGCTAATTTACGTAATTCTTTTGCTTTCATTTCAGTTGTTTCGATACGTCCATTAATAATTAAGTCAGTTACTAAATCTCTTAGTAATGCCTTTCTTTGGTCGCTTGTACGTCCTAATCTTCTGTACCCAGCCATTGTTATTTCCTCCTTCTTAAATTAGTCCTTGTTTAGGCCTAAATCTAAGCTCTCTAATTTTTCTTTAACTTCTTTTAAAGACTTTCTTCCTAGATTACGAACCTTCATCATATCTTCTTCAGTCTTACTTGCTAATTCTAAGACAGTGTTAATACCTGCTCTCTTTAAGCAGTTGTAAGATCTAACAGATAATTCAAGATCATCAATAGTCATCTTTTCTAACTTCTTGTTATTAGAATCTTCTTCATGTTCAATCATGTAATCAGTGCTCATAGCTTTTGAGCTTAATTCAACGATTACATTTAAATGATCTATCATCATCTTTGAAGCAATTGCGATTGCTTCTTTAGCTTCAATCGAACCATTTGTAGTTACTTCAATAGTAAGCTTATCATAATCTGAGCTGTCATCAACTCTTGTCTTATCTACAGTATATTTACAATTGATAATAGGTGCATATAAAGCATCAATAGCGATACCACCGATTGAATTATCATAATTCTTGTTTTTAACTGCACCAACATAACCTGTACCATTTGCAACTGTTAGATACATATCTAATTGTCCGTTTTCACAAACTGTTGCAATATGTTGTTCTGGGTTAATAACCTCAACTGCAGAGTTGCATATTAAATCTGCTGCTGTAACTTCTCCTTCGCCATGGTGAATCTCTAGTGTTGTAATAAATTTAGGGTCCGATGTATCAGCTTTAAGAACAATCTTTTTAAGATTTAGTACGATTGTCATTACATCTTCAATAACACCTGGAATTGTTGAAAATTCATGTTGAACTCCTTCGATTCTTACGCTAACAATTGCAGTACCTGGTAAAGATGAGATTAATACTCTTCTTAAGGCATTTCCAAGAGTTAGACCATATCCACGATCTAGTGGAGATATAACGAATTTTCCATAGCTTCCGTTTGACTCTTCTTGAATAGTTGTTTTTGGTTTTTCAAACTTTAAATCTTTCAATTTTGCAGCCTCCTTATGCACTAAATAGATTTTTTATTATTTTATTATCCACGTGGACGTTTAGGTGGACGGCATCCGTTATGTGGGATTGGTGTAACATCTTTAATAGAGATGATATCTAATCCTGCAGCTTGTATAGAACGGATTGCAGCTTCTCTACCTTGTCCAGGTCCTTTAACATTTACTTCTACTTTTTGTACACCTTGGTCAATAGCTGATTTAGCAGCTGCTTCTGCAGCCATTTGAGCTGCGAATGGTGTAGACTTTCTACTACCCTTATATCCAAGTGCTCCAGCGCTACTCCATGCGATTGCATTTCCTGCTGGATCTGAAATTAATACGATTGTATTATTGAAAGTTGAGTGAATGTGAGCAATTCCAACTGGAACATTTCTTTTCACACGACGTTTACGAATTTGCTTTTTACCTGCCATTGTGAATTACCCTCCTATTTCTTAGCCTTTCCATTACCTTTAGCTGGTCCCTTACGAGTTCTAGCATTATTTCTAGTGTTTTGTCCTCTTACAGGTAGACCTTTTCTATGACGCATACCTCTATAGCTTCCGATTTCCATTAATCTCTTAATGTTTAGAGCAACTTCTCTTCTTAAGTCACCTTCAGTTTGATACTTTGAAGCTTCAGTACGAATCTTATTTAATTCATCTTCAGTTAAATTTTTAGTTCTTGTATCTTCGCTAACACCTGCAGCAGCTAAAATATTCTTTGCAGTAGTTGGACCGATACCATAAATATATTGTAATGAAATTACAATTCTTTTTTCATTTGGAATATCAATTCCTAGAACACGTGCCATATATCCATTTGCCTCCTATATTCTAACCTTGTCTTTGTTTGTGCTTTGGATTTTCACAAATAATCATTACTTTACCTTTTCTTTTGATAACTTTACATTTATCGCAGATAGGTTTTACTGATGGTTTTACTTTCATAAAATTTCCTCCCTATGAGTAAACATAAATATTTTTTACTTAAAACGATATGA
>JAILIR010000197.1 GCA_024695185.1 bacterium
GATTACCTATTATAAATAATGAACTACCTAATTTAGAATTAATTACAAAACATCCTATAACTCCAAGTGAAGCTGAGCTTGAATATAATAATAGGGCTCATAGTGCTAAAATGAGAGTAGCTAAGAAGAATTAATGACTAAAGAATATATAGATAAATACTTTAACTTTGATTACAAAGCCAAAGATATAGATTTATTTATCAAAGAAAACTTTAATAAAGATAGTGATGTTAGTAATTTAAGAGAGTATGTTTACGGGAGTTATTTATACTTTAGAATTTATTTTAAAGTAAGCTTAAAAAAATATAAAACTAATAAAGCAAAACTAGATTTTGTAGAAGCTAATTTAGATTTATTTTCTGATTGGTGGAGTACAGATATGATTAATAGTATGCTTAAAAAACCATTCGATTTTGATGATACTTTACAAAGAGCTAAAAGATATGTTAAAAGCGATAAAGAATTCACTAAAAGATTTTCTTATGTATTATTTATATCAGAATTAGCTAAAGATAAAAATCATCATAAAGACATTTTAGCTTTGATGGAAAACGATGATAGATATTACGTGAAAATGGCTATAGCATGGCTTTTATGCGAACTATTAGCATATAACGATGATATCGCAACATTCATTAAAGAATGTAATTTAAGTGCTGATATTAAGCGTATGGCTATTAATAAGGTTAGAGATTCATTTAAGATTAAAGATAGTATAAAACAAGATTTATTCAATTATAGAAAGGATAATTTATAATGAGTATTTTAAGTGCAACAAATATAACTTATTCCATAGGTGATAGAACCATTTTAAAAGGTGCCACATTTCGTCTTTTAAAAGGTGAACATATCGGTTTAGTTGGTGCTAATGGTGAAGGAAAATCAACATTTATTAAATTACTATTAGGACAGCTCACAGTTGATAGTGGAACTATTGAATGGGCTAAGCATACCAAAGTAGGTTATTTAGATCAGTTTTCTAAGCTAGAAGCTGGTAAAACAATTAGAGATATTTTAAAGACAGCTTTTGATGATTTCTATCAAATGGAAGCTGATATTAATGATGGCTATATGAAGATGGCTGAAATCACTGATGAAAATGAAATGAATAGCTTACTTGAAGAAATCGGTGAAATGCAAGCTATACTTGATAGTAGTGGTTTTTATTTAATTGATAGTAAGATAGAAGAAACAGCTAGAGGCTTAGGCCTATTTGAAATAGGCTTAGATAAGGATGTTACTGAATTATCTGGTGGACAACGTGCTAAAGTACTTTTAACAAAACTGTTATTGCAAAACCCTCAAATACTTATTCTAGATGAGCCTACTAACTTCTTAGATGTTAATCATATAAATTGGCTTAGAAATTATTTATTAAATTTTGAAAATGCCTTTATATTGATTAGCCATGATACAAGCTTCTTGAATGATGTAACTAATGTTATATATGCTATGGATAATACAAAGCTTACTAGATACACTGGTAACTATAATAACTTTATAGATGCCTTCAATATGAAGAAAAAGCAAGTAGAAGATGCCTATAATGCCCAACAAAAAGAGATAGCTAAAATGGAAGATTTTATTGCAAGAAATAAAGCCAGAGTAGCAACTCGTGGTATGGCTAACTCTAGACAAAAGCAATTAGATAAAATGGTCCTAATTGATAAGGGTGTTGAACATAAAAAAGCTAACTTTATTTTTAGATTTAGTCACCCTACAGGTACTCTTGCTTTTGAGACAAATAAGCTTGTTATTGGTTATGATAAAGCATTAACAAAGCCTATTGATTTAGCTATTAAAAAGGGTGAAAAAATTGCCATTGTTGGTATAAATGGTGTTGGTAAATCTACACTTGTTAAAACCTTAATTGGTGTTATTAAACCATTTAGTGGCACAGCTATAATGAGCCCAACAGTAGATTTAGGATACTTTGAACAAGAAGCGAAAAGTAGCTTAATTACGCCATTTAACTATATATTAGAAGAGTTTAGAACACTTAATAATGGCGAGATCTATGCTGCATTATCTAATAGTGGTATCAAGCGTGATTTAGTTGATAATCCTTTTATGACTTTATCAGGTGGAGAAGCCGCAAAAGTTAGAATGTGTAAGTTAACCATTAAAGAGACTAATGTTATAGTTCTAGATGAGCCTACAAACCACTTAGATGTTGATAGTAAAGCCTCACTTCATGATGCTATTAAAAACTATCCTGGCAATATCATTCTTGTATGCCATGAACCAGAATTTTATGCCGATTTAGTAGATAGAGTTATTAATGTAGAAGACTATAGATTATAAGATAACTATTTTGTAGTTATCTTTTTTTATTATAGTATGGTATAATAGTAAAATGTGGGAGGTGTCCTAATGATACGATTAGAAAAAGTTTCTAAGTATTATGCAAGTGGAGACAATAATGTCAGCTTAGGGTTGCATAATGTAAGCTTAGAAATGAAGAAAGGAGAAATAATTGGAATTGTTGGTGAATCCGGTTCTGGTAAGTCAACATTTCTAAATGTATGTAGCTTAATAGATACATATGAAGATGGTGAAATCTATTATGATGGTATTCCAGCATCAAGCTTTTCACCTGAAGAAATAGATGAATTTAGAAAAAATCATATTGGTTTTATTTTTCAAAATTATAATTTAATTGATTCTTATACTGTTTTACAAAATGTTTTAATGCCTTTACTAATCAAGGGAGTAGATCAAAAAGAGGCAAAAGAAAAAGCCAAAGAAATTATTAAGAAAGTCGGCTTAGAAAATAGAATGCATCATAAGGGTACTAGACTATCTGGTGGTGAAAAGCAAAGATGTGTTATTGCTAGAGCACTAGCAAGTGATTCAGAGATACTAGCATGTGATGAGCCTACAGGTAACCTAGATAGTACAACAGGTCGTGAAATAATTGAATTAATTAAAGAAGTAGCTTCTGATAAATTAGTTTTAATTGTTACACACAATTATGACGAACTAAAAGATATAATCACAAGAAGATTAACATTCGCTGATGGTAACTTAATAGAGGATGTTAATTTAAAGGAAGCTGAGAATTGCGTTGATAAGCTAAAAGAAAATAGTGAATATAAATTTAGCTTTAAAGAGCGACTAAGATTATCTATTAAAGATATATTTTCTACCCCTAGAAAATCATTTTTAACTTTTATGATATTTCTCGCAATATCGCTATTTATTGCTTATTTATACACTTCACTAATTACATATAAAAACTCTTATTCTGATGAAGGAGAATTTAATAATGTAGCTACTGATAGATATGTTATTTATGAAGATGGTAAGAAGTTTGATATGGATGATTTTAGTGACTATGACTATAATGAATTTGCTCAATTTGAGGATGAAGTAGTTGTAATGAAAACAGAAAGCTTAGAAAGAGCAGCATCATATGTAAGGTTTTCTATGCCTAATGTAAAGCTTAAAAAAGGAGTATATCCTACTAATGATTATGAAGTAATTTTAGGTATACCTGAAAATGCCCTTTCAACATGCTTCAATGAAACAGCAACATTCGATTTAAGATTTGGTAGTTATGATACTTATAATAGCAATGATGAACGAATAATATGTGCTAAATATGATGAATTCTATGAGTATAATGGAGCTGGATCATATGAACCAGTAAAGTATAAAATTGTAGGTTACTATGTTATTAAGGATTCAACAGTTAAACACTTCTTAGTTTCAGGTACTAAAGCTTTTAATGAAAAAGTAGTTAATACATTTATTAAAAGAAGAATGGTAAATTACAAGGCTGATTGTTATTATGGTGATTATAAAGGTGTAGTTGGTGAATTATCAATAGATGATACTGTTAGTGATGATACAATAAAAATGATTGCTTCAAAAAAATATGAAGGTAAAATTGATAATATTTTAGACAATATAAAATTCTATTACGCAGATACTAGTCACATAAATTCTAC
>JAILIR010000155.1 GCA_024695185.1 bacterium
GATATCTTTAATTCTATGCATAGAATTTAGGTGTTAATATGATAAATAATAAAGAAATATTTGAAACAATAAAAATGATACAAGATGAAAATCTTGATATTAGAACTATCACTATGGGTATATCTTTACTAGATTGTGCTGATAGCGATATAGATAAATCTTGTGAAAAAATCTATAACAAAATTTATAGATTAGCTAAAAACTTAGTTTCTGTTGGTGAAGAAATATCTAAAAAATATGGTATTCCTATTATCAATAAAAGAATAAGTGTTACTCCTATATCTATGTTAGTGGCTGTAAGTGGTGGAAATCCCGTTAAATACGCCAAAACACTAGATAAGGTAGCTGAAGATATTAATGTTAATTTTATCGGTGGATATAGTGCTTTAGTCCAAAAAGGATTTGCTAAAGGAGATTTAGAATTAATAGAATCTATTCCTGAAGCTTTAACCGTAACAAAAAGAGTATGCTCTAGTGTTAATGTTGGTTCTACAAAAGCAGGTATCAATATGGATGCCGTTAAAATGATGGGTAAAATAGTAAAACAATGTGCAGAAAACACTAAAGATGATAATTGTGTTGCCGCATCTAAACTTGTAGTATTCTGTAATGCTGTAGAGGATAACCCATTTATGGCAGGTGCCTTCCATGGTGTAGGTGAGGCAGATGCTGTAATCAATGTTGGTGTATCTGGTCCTGGTGTAGTTAGAAGCGCCATTAAAAATGCTCCTGATACAGCTGATTTAACTGAAATAGCTGAAATTATCAAAAAAACTGCCTTCAAAATCACAAGAATGGGTCAATTAGTAGGTCATGAAGCTAGCCAAATGCTAAATGTACCATTTGGTATTGTAGACTTATCACTTGCTCCAACTCCTGCTGTTGGTGATAGTGTTGCCCATATATTAGAAGAAATAGGCTTAGAACAATGCGGAGCATGCGGTACTACTGCTTGTCTTGCTATGCTTAACGATGCCGTTAAGAAGGGTGGAGTTATGGCTTCTTCTCGTGTAGGTGGACTATCTGGTGCTTTCATTCCAGTAACTGAAGATGCTGGTATGATAGATGCAGCTAGAAGCAAAGCCTTATCTATTGAAAAATTAGAAGCAATGACTGCTGTATGTTCAGTAGGCTTAGATATGATCGTAATTCCTGGAGATACACCAGCTGATGTAATTAGTGGTATTATTGCTGATGAAGCAGCAATTGGTATGGTTAACTTTAAAACTACTGCTTGTAGATTAATTCCAGCAATAGGCTTAAAGGAAGGTGAAGAATTAGTATTTGGTGGATTATTTGGCGAAGGCCCAATAATGAAAGTAAATACTAAATCACCATCAAAATTCATTAACCGTGGTGGTCAAATCCCAGCACCAATCCAAAGCCTAAAGAATTAGAATATTGCTTTTTTAAAAAAAGTGGTATAATAAAGATGGTAATGGAGTATTGTTTGGATTTAAACAATTACAAAAAAGGAAAAGGATAGAGTTGCTGGCTCTATCCTTTTTTTGCAATCAACAATTAAACTATTGAAATTTTTTAAAAAGTGGTATAATAAAGGTGGTAATGGATGTTTTTCGGTTTAAAACAATTACAAAAAAGGAAAAGGATAGAGTTTGCGGCTCTATCCTTTTTTTGCATTGGAGACGATAATGGATTGTTTTTTCGGTTTATGATAGACTAGTGTCTATTGTTTCTTAATAGCATAGTTACTACCCAAAGGGCAATAACCAGGATTACAATGTAATCCATATTAAGCCTCCTACTTAATAATCCATTACCGCCTTATCGAAATTATCCATTTCTTCACCTCTGCACCCGAAATTATAGCATAAATGTATATCTTTTCAATGCTTTTTCTTCATTTTTCAAATTTTTCCAACATTTTTAAAAAAAGGCCACTTTAGGCGCTTTTTTTATCCACATTTTATCAAATTTTTGGTGGAAAAAAGCTTGGTTTTTAACCCAAGCTTTCTCTTTTTATAAAACTATTCAAATGCTACGATAAAGCTATATACATCTTGTGCTCCAGATACATAATTAACTTCAACATATTTGTTGTTATTTATAATATCATTACATGTATCTTCTATATCTTTTTCTAATACATCTTTTCCATATATAACATTTATCATTTCTTTATTGTTTTTACTTATTTCATAATTAATTAATTCTTTTAAACAATCAGATTTATTAGTAGATTTTGCCACGATTTTTTTATCTACGATAGCTATAAAATCATCCTTTTTAATTTCTACATCATCAATAACAGCATCTCTAATAGAGTAAGTTACTTCTCCAGTTATAACATTAGCTACTGCTTCTTTCATTGAACCGATAAAATCAGGATCATCATAGTTAGCCATAGCCATAGCACTTAAGCCCTCACATATAGTTTTACTTTCAACTATCTCAACATTACTCTTATCATAAATATCTTTAGCTTGCTTAGCTGATAAAATGATATTTGAGTTATTAGGTAAAACAATAATTGTTTTAGCATTAACTAAATCAAATGCTCTTAAGAAATCTTCAGTTGATGGATTCATTGTTTGACCTCCATCAATGATATAATCAGCTCCAGCATTTATAAATAAATCTCTTAAGCCATCCCCGTTACATACACTAACAATCGCAAAATCCTTCATTTCACTATTTAAGCTTGCAACATATTTATCACGCTCAAACTTATAATCTAGAATATAATCACCTAAATTAATATTGCTATCAAAGTATTTAAGCATACCTTCAATAATATAAACTAAACCAGCTCCACCTGAATCTATTACATTAGCCTTTTTTAAGCATTCCATCATATTAATAGTATCCTTTAAAGTAATATTAGCTTCATCTAAAAATACTTTAAAGAATTCTTTAATAGTTGTACTATCATTAACAATAGATTTTGCCTTATTAGAGGCTTTTCTTACAACTGTAAGTATTGTTCCTTCTACAGGATTAACAACCATTTTATAAGCTTTTTCCGTACCACTTATAAAAGCATTAGCCAGATCAATAGCATTAGCTTTTTCTTTATCCTTTAAGTAGTCAGAAACACCTCTAAATATCTGAGATAGAATAACACCAGAATTACCTCTAGCTCCAAATAACATACCTCTTGATATTTTCTTGCTCATAATACCTATATTATTATCACTAAACCCAGATACTTCACTTATACCATGACCTATAGTCATAGACATGTTATCACCTGTATCGCCATCAGGAATAGGAAAAACATTTAGGTTATTGACAACTATTCTATTTTTTTCTAGATTAGTTGCTCCACTAATCATTAAATTCTTATATAAATTACCATCCAAATATAATAAATTATCCATTATTCTTCACCAACAATTGTTACTTCTTTTCCATAGAAGAATATAGCTACAGTACCAGGACCTGTTGTTGAACCAATAATAGGTCCTAAGTAATCTATTCTAACTTCTTTTGGATGTAAATCATTAATAATATGTTCTTGTAAGAATTCAGCATCTTCTATACAATCAGCATGTACAACAAAGACTATTTGATTTTCTGGGTCAACAATATTTTCTTTAGTATATTCAACTAAATCAATTAAGGATTGTCTTCTACCCTTAGATTTCTTCCATGCATAGTTATTACCCTTAGCATCACTAATGATAATAGGCTTAACACCAAATAAATTACCAAAGAAAGCTTTACCAGCTTTAATTCTACCTGCTCTCTTTAAATAATCTAGAGTTGCTACTGTACAGAATTGATTGTAACATAATTTTTCTTTTTCAATTATCTCTACTATTTCACTTAATTATTTTCCTTCTTTTCTTAAATCACTTGCTCTCATAGCCATTAAAGCTTGACCCTTACAAGAATTAAGTGGATCTATTATTTCTATTTTTCTATCTGGAAACTTTTCAAGTAACATTTCTCTAGCATTTCTACCTACATTAACACTTCCTGATAATGCTCCTGAACATGATATATATAATATATCCATACCAAGCTCTAAGAACTTAGTCCATTTTTCAATAAATACTTCTAGTGGTACTAAAGTAGTTGTGATTTTAATACCATCTCTCATCCAATCATAAAACTCTTTAGGACTATATATGTCCCAATCTAGAGTGGCTTTCTTTTCTTCACCTTTTAAAACAATATTCATGTTTACATATTCAATATCATATTCTCTTCTTAAATCAGTGAACATATCTGATGTTGAATCAACAAAAATCGCAAATTTATTCATATTTGATTCCTCCTACAATATCTATATTATCATAGATAATATTTTTACTTAATAAACAAAAATAAACAAATGTCGCTTAAAATACACTTGTTTAATAATGTTTATATGTTAAAATAGACTTAGGTGATTAAAATGAGTGATTTAAGAGTTAAAAAAACAAAAGCTTTAATAAAAGGAGCTTTTATTGAATTAGTTGAAGCTAAAGGCTTTGATAATGTAACAGTTAAAGATATTTGTAATAAAGCTATGATTAATAGAAATACCTTCTACCTTCATTACTTAGATAAAATAGATTTACTTACTAAACTTGCTAATGAAGTATTTTTAGAACAAGAATCAACAATTAATCTAACAGGTGATATTATTTGTATTAATAATATCACCTGTTAGATTAATTGTTGATTCTTGTTCTAAAAATACTTCATTA
>JAILIR010000217.1 GCA_024695185.1 bacterium
TGCGAATTTGCAAATTGTTTATATTTCTATTTGTTTGTTGGAATAACTACATCGTACTTTAGTTTTAATTCAACACACACAAAAAAACCGATATATAAATCGGTTAATTTATTTTATACATTTGGTAGTACTATTCCTGGATTTATTTCAAATCTAGTGCATTCCATACCTGATGTATATGTTTCTCCTCTATATGTTTCAACAGTTGCCATTTTTAGGCAAAAACCATATTCCTTATCGATACAAATATTAATTGAATCACCTTGATTCATGCTATCAGCAATTGTTAGATTATCGCATAATCTACCGCAAATAACATCTGTTTTCTTCTTCATAACTTCTCCATGATAGAATGCTTGTGTTGGCATTAAATAATCATAAATAGATGCATAAACACTATAATAATCATTACTATAAAAATCTGTATATGACATTTCTTGTTTCATCCATCTATAGCTTCCACTATCATCCATAGCACCAACGTATAACACTACTCTACTACCATCAGTTTGATCAACATATATTTCAGCGAATCCTGATGAAATATAAGTGATACCACTCTTAATACCAATAGTAATAGTCATAGAGCTATAATCATCATCTTCATAATCATCATAGTCATCGTAGTCATCATCGTCCCAATCTTCAAAGTCATCATATAGATATTTAATGTTTCTATAGCTATCTTCACTACCTATCATTGAATATTCAAGTAAGAATCCTGTAGAACTTCCTAGTTCACTTATTTTTTCACTTGCTTCATATGAATCATACTTATATGGGATAGGTCCTTCATCATCACAACCTACTAATATAAAACATAAAGTAAAAATCATTAATAACGATAATATTTTTTTCATAAAAAATACCCCCTTATAAAATTATTATACCTTATTATTTTATATAATAAAACATAATAAATAAAAAAAATCGCATTTCGCGGTTTAATAACAAATGGAGCGGGCGATGAGAATCGAACTCACACAATCAGCTTGGAGGGCTGAGGTTCTGCCATTAAACTACGCCCGCAACACTATTATAATACTATAATAATGCGTTATTGTCAATAATTATTTTTTAAAATTTTCTAAAAAGTTTTCACCTTTAAAGTTCTCTGGTTCTACTTTTGATAGATCAGGATAATCTAGCTGTCTTAAGACCTCATAAGCACATATCGCAACACAATTACTTACATTAAGTGCTCTTACATTAGCATTCATTGGTAGACGAAAACATCTATCTAAATTTGAAGCTAAAAGTTCATAAGGAATACCTGTAGATTCTCTACCAAAAATCAAATAAATATCTTTATCTATTTCTTTATAGTTAAACTCTGTAAGGCTCTTTTTACCATACCTAGTCATATAAAAATATTCACCAGGATTTTTACTAGTAAATTCATCCCAGTTAATATATCTTTCATAATTAACATTGTCTAAATTATTTGCGCTTGATCTTTTAAACTTGGAACTACTTAAGGCAAAACCAAGTGGTTCAATTAAATGAAGTTTAAAATTAGATGCGGCACATGTACGCATAATATTTGCGGTATTTTCAGGTATTTCTGGTTGATATAATACAATATTTAGCTTCATAATATCACTCCTAAATAAAGGCTTTATTAAGCCTTATTTTATTCTTTTAATTGCGCTTTATATACTTGTGCTTGAATACCATAATCATTCTTTTTTAGTTCAAATAATAAATCATAATTTCCAGCTTCTAAAACACAATTATAATAAATAAATCTTTCCATCTTTCCATTAACTAACATTCTAAATGATGTATGCTTTTCATTAATAATTCTAATATCACATATATTACCATTGATATAGAAATATGGTATTTTTATACCTTCTCCAATAGGTTCTAAGCTACTAATTGTTTTATAAGCATCATAGAATGAATAATTAAATGTTATAAAATAAGTTATAGGATTAGGTACATAAAAGTTTTGAACTAACTTTTTAAATTTGTTGAATTCTTCCATTGATGTAAATGATAATCCTACAGCACGCTTATGACCACCAAAACTATTAAAATCTAAATCCATGTTCTTAATATTTTCATGTAAATCAAAGTTTTCCAAGCTTCTTCCTGAGCCTTTAATTAAATCATTTGTTTTAGTGAAGACAAAGGTTGGTTTTTTCGTACTATTTAAGATTTTTCCACTAATTATGCCAAGTAAGCCTTCAGATATATTATCTATAAAGCAAACATATATTTTTTCATTGTAATCTAGCTTTACTAATTCAAAGGCTTCATTAGTTAAGCTTTTTCTTTTTTCGTTTATTCTTATTAATTCATCTACTATTTCTTTTGATTCATTACCATTAAATAAACTAACAACAAATGATGCATCATCAAGTCTACCACTAGCATTTATGACAGGTACTAAAGTAAATGATAAATCTAGGGCTGTAACTAAATTAGTTTTAGAGAACTTAAAATAATCACATAATAATTTAATACCTTTATTATATATTCTTCTAT
>JAILIR010000234.1 GCA_024695185.1 bacterium
CTAGAAATAGCGATTTTTCTATATTGTGATTAATTGGTTTGAAATCACTATTTGGAAGTAATACAGAAGTTCCACTATTACATATAACATAAGTATCTAACCCTAATTCTTTATAGAATTTTATCATTCCTAAATAAGGTCTACCAGTAGTAATTACAAACTTATATTTCTCTTTATCCAAGTTCTTTACATATTCAATTGTTTCTTTAGTCAGATGGGCTGTATCATCAAGTAATGTACCATCTAAATCAACTGCGAAAATGTAATCCATAATTATCACCAAAATAATTATACCAAAAATTTTTAAAATGTAAATTTTTTCTTCATTTTCATTTGCTTAAAATATTATACTTTGGTATAATATATTAGAGGTAGCATTAGTGTGTTATTAATATGTATATATTGAAAGGATTGATTTTTATGATATTTAAAAAGAAACAGAAGAAAATTGAAGATACAAGTACACAATCAATTATCCCTTTTGTAATACCACAAATTGCCAAATCACCTGTACATATTAAAAGGAAAGATAAGAAGTTTGTTATGACACCTGCTTTCTCTGCAATCTGGGGTAGAGCAAATATAGATGAGCTTACAACTCCACCAACAGATCCAATTCCACATACTGATAGAACTTATGATCCATTTAGAAGTCCTGAAAAGAGAATACTTGCTAATGACGATTATAAAGAATTTGATTCTATCACTATCAGAAATGAAGATAGACAAAAAATATTCCCAGGTTCTAGACCTATTGGTAATGAAATGAAAAAGGATGCTTATGAAGAAATGGATTCACCAATTAGAAAAGAATCTGATAGTAAACGTATAGAAAGAGAAACAAAGAGAGTTGAACCTATTAAACCTGTTGAAGATACTTACTTTGAAACTCAAAAGGATTTAGATGATGATAATGATTTATTATTCAATGGTCCAGCTGTTGTTAGCCTAGAAGAGGATAAAGAAGTTAAGATAGAAGTTAGTGATGATATAGATGATTTCATTAGTAATCTTGAAATAGAAGACGATAATTTCAAGCCTGAAGATATTAAGGTTGAAGAATTCAAAGAAACTGATTTTGCTGAACCTAAAGAAGAAATTAAAGAGGTTAAGGAAGTCCCTGTTGAAAAGCCTATAATTAAGGAAAAGCCAGTAGAGAAGCCAAAACCTAAGAAAAATGACTACTCTAGATATAAACTTCCACCACTATCTATCTTTAAAGTTGTTCAAAATGATGACACTGTTAGACATGAGTGGATTCAAGATCAATTAGATATTATTAATAGAACACTTCAAGAGTTTGGTGTTGATGGTTCAGTTGTTAATTATACAAAGGGTCCATCAGTTACTCGTTATGAAGTAGAATTAAAAGCTGGTGTAAGTGTTAAAAAGATTACAGCTATTGAAGAAAACTTAAAAATGAATCTAGCTGCTAAATCACTACATATAGAAGCACCAATTCCTGGTAAATCATATGTAGGTATAGAAGTACCTAATAAGGTTGTTGAAATGGTTAACTTCGGTAATATATGTCATTCTGATGAATTTAAGAACTCATCAAAATTAAGTTTTGGTGTAGGTGTTGACTTAAATGGTAATACTGTTGTTGCACCTATCAACAAAATGCCACATGGTTTAATTGCTGGTACAACAGGTTCTGGTAAGTCTGTATGTAGCCATTCCTTAATCATAAGCTTATTACTAAAGAATAAGCCAGATGAATTAAAGCTATTATTAGTAGACCCTAAGAGTGTTGAATTTGTTTTCTATGAGGATCTACCTCACTTAGTAACACCAATTATTAGTGATTCTAAGCTTGCAAGCCAAGCCTTAAAATGGGCTTGCGATGAAATGGATAATAGATACAAGCTATTTGCCCAATTGAAAGTTAGAAATATTGAAGATTATAACTATAAGCTAGAAAATGAAGGTTACTCAGAACCTAAAATGCCTTATATTTTAATCTTAATTGATGAGTTAGCTGACTTAATGCAAACATCAAGTGCTGATGTTGAACAATCAATTCAACGTATTACACAAAAGGCCAGAGCGGCTGGTATGCACTTAATTGTTGCTACACAAAGACCTACAACTGATGTTGTAAAGGGTACTATTAAAGCTAACATTCCAACACGTATTGCCTTTAGAGTAAGTAGTCCAACTGACTCTATGACAATTCTAGATTACGGCGGAGCTGAGCAATTATTAGGCCGTGGTGATATGTTCTTCAAGAATGACTTTGGTACAACAAGAATCCAAGGTGCTTTCATCAAAGATGAAGAAATCAATGCCGTATGTGACTTTATTAGAAATCAAGCTGGTCCTGATTATATCTTCAATCATGATAAGCTTCAACAAAATGCAGATGCTCAAACTAGAAAAGAAAATACTGATGAATTATTCCCTGATGTAGCTCGTTATGTAGTTCAAATGAAGAACGCATCAATTAATAACCTACAAAAACGATTTGGTATTGGCTTTAATAGAGCACAAAGCTTAATTGATTTACTTGAAAGTGCTGGAATAGTTTCTCCACAAACTCCAGGTAAAGCAAGAACTGTATTAATTACAGAAGAAGAATTAGAAGAAATTTTACAATAATTAATATTGCCTGTTTCATACAGGCATTATTAGTTAATTTGAGGTGATTTTTATGCTCTTAAAAAGACTAAAAAAAGAAATGTCTTTAAAAGAAATAAAAAATGAAGAAGATGATG
>JAILIR010000240.1 GCA_024695185.1 bacterium
AGCAGACATTAACAATGAAACAGTCTGGCTTACGCAAGAAGAAATGGCACTATTGTTTAACGTAGATAGAACAAGAATTGTAAGGCATATAAGTAATATTTACTTAGAAGGTGAGCTATCTAAAGATAGCACATGTGCGGAAAACGCACATATGGGCACATTAGGATTGCTATTTTTATCTATGTGGTTCATCAAGTAAAGATAGTGGAAATAGACTATCTGTAATAGAAGAAATCGATAAAAAAGATATATGTAAAATAAACTTTAATAAACTATCTAACTGTAAAATAATTAAATTATAATTGTAAATATTTTACCAAAATTTAACAAAGTAATTGACTTTATATTATAATAGTATATAATATAAAATGAATTCCTATTTTTTAAAGGAGGATGTTTATGAAGAAGAATATTATATCTATCATTGGAATAATGTTTTTGCTAACAATTTCTTTATTTATTCTTACATCATGCAGTAATGATGAATCATATAGAATTGTTAAGATTTTTTCATATACAGGTAATTGTCAAGTAGTTAGAGAGAATAACACTTTAGCAGTTCAAAAAGATATGAAATTAAAGAACAATGACGAA
The DNA here is from genome assembly GCA_024695185.1 of bacterium. GTDB lineage: Bacteria > Bacillota_I > Bacilli_A > Acholeplasmatales > JAEDCM01 > RGIG10196. The sequence goes on from JAILIR010000240.1 coordinate 595, forward strand.
TTACAAGTTAGCGCTAGCTCTAATGCCATTTTAAAACTTGATAATGATAAGTTTGTTAATGTTAAGGAAAATACAAACGTAAAATTAGAAGCTACTGGTAAAGAAAATAAAACTAAAACTAGACTACACGTTTTAAATGGTGGAGTAATAGTAGAAGTTAAAGAAAAATTAAAAGATGATGAGGCTTTCGAAATCGCATCATCAAACTCTGTAATGGCTATACGTGGAACACAAATTAGCTTTGATGTTGATAAAACAGAAGATTCAATAACTTCAACATTCTCTATTTTAAAAGGTGAAACAGAGATCTTCCTTTATAAAGATGAAAATATGGATTCAACTTCCCTAATTCATGATTATATGATGAGCTATACAACAAGCTTAATTAAGTCTACTGATGAAATCTATAAGATTTATGATAGGGGTGGATTTAAGAAATTAACTGATGATGAATTATTTGAAAAGTATGGTATTAAGAAAAAACCTATTTCAAATGATAGAATAAATGAAATAGTAAAATCAGTTAATGATTTTGAAAAAGAAGAAGATGAAATTGTTAATGGAGTACTAAACTTTGATATTCCAACTGAGATTTCATATAATGTTAATCCAAAAGATGTTGTAGCTCTATTAGATGATAATAGATATATTGATTTATTAAATGTTAAGTTCTTATATTCAAGTTCTATAGATGGAACTTATAACGAATATGATAGTAGTAATCCTCTATCTGTAGGTACTTGGTATTGTAAGGTAGATGCTGGTAATGCTTATGTATCTGAAGCTATAGAATTTAGCGTAGTTAAGGCAAAAGTTAACTTTGAAATAGGTGATTCTGTAGCTTATAAAACAAATCCAAATACTATTATTAATGTTAGTGGTAATTATAGTGGCTTAAAGTACTTATATTCAAGTACAGTAGATGGTGTTTATGCTGAATATAGTGAAACTAATCCACTTCCTACTGGTACTTATTATGCTAAAGTAGAAAATGATAATTATACATCAACACCTAAACAATTTAGAGTAACTCAAGCAAGTATTTCTATTAGTTTATTAAGTGATAGTGTTGCTTATAAGACTAATCCAACAACTATAATTAAGGTTGAAGGTGCTAGTGGTACATTAACTTATAAATATGGTACATCTAGAACAAATCTAAGTAGAACATATACAGCTAGTAACCCGCTTGCTATTGGTACATGGTATGTACAAGTAAGTATTGGTACACAAACAACATCTAACATCTTAGAATTTAATGTTGTTCCTGCTAAGCTTGATGCATCTCTAGCAAGTGGTTCAGTTGAATATCAAACTAATCCAAGCACAATAGTAACTATTAATGGAACATATTCTAATATTCAATTCTTATATAGTACTAGTGAAACAGGAGAATTTAATGAATATGATACAGAAAATCCTCTTGATGTTGGATTATATTATCTAAAGGTCGTAAGCGGAAATGAATATATTTCTGATATATTAGACTTTGAAATAACTCCTAAAGAAATAACATTTAATTTGGGTAATAGTGTTACTTATGGAGTAAATCCAAGTACTATAATTACTATTACAAATGGAACTTATCCAGATGCTACATACTTATATAGAAAAGATGGCTCAAATACAGATGTTGAATTTGATAGTGATAGTCCATTTGAAGTAGGTACATGGTATGTAACAGTTGATAATGGTTCTAACTATGTATCAAGTAGAAAATCATTTGAAATTGTAGCTAAAGAAATAGTTTATAGCTTAACTAGCACAACAGTTCCTTATGGAACAAATCCTAATACTATAGTTAGTGTTAGTGGAAGTGAAAATTATCCTACAATTACATATAAATATTCTACAAGTGAAAATGGAACATATAGTGAATATAATGTTAATAATCCATTAGCTACAAGATCATATTATATTAAATTATTCATTAATGATAATTACTATTCAGTAGCTAAAGAATTTAATGTTGGTAAGATGAGTTTTGATTTTACAATTAGTAGTGAAATCGAATATAATGATTCTATTATTGAATA
>JAILIR010000166.1 GCA_024695185.1 bacterium
TTCAAGTATTAAGAAGAGAAGATAAAACAATTAAGAATATCTACTTATTAGATAAAAAGAATGTTCATAATAATAAGCTTCAAGTAATAAACCAATATAAAGCTGATAACGGATCATACAAGAATAGATATGATGTTACTATATTAGTTAATGGACTTCCTTTAGTTCATATAGAATTAAAAAGAAGAGGAGAAGCTATTAGACAAGCTTTCAATCAAATAAATAGATATTTAAGAGACTCATTTTGGTCAGATAATGGATTATTTGAATATATCCAATTATTTGTTATATCTAATGGAACAAACACTAAATACTATTCAAATACAACACGTTTTAACCATGTAAAAAATAGTACAAAAGCTAAGAAAGAAAATACTAGTAATTCATTTGAATTTACATCATATTGGGCAGATTCAAAAAACAAAATAATCCCTGATTTAGTGGATTTTACAAGAACTTTTTTTGCTAAACATACATTATTAAATGTATTATGTAAATACTGTGTTTATACAGCTGATAATATGCTTTTAGTAATGAGACCATACCAAATTGTTGCTACTGAAAGAATACTTGATAAAATTGAAATATCAACTAATTATAAGAAGTATGGAACAATAGATGGCGGTGGTTTTATTTGGCATACTACAGGATCAGGTAAAACACTAACAAGTTTTAAAACAGCAAGAATCGCATCTAAACTTCCATATATAGATAAAGTATTGTTTGTAGTAGATAGAAAAGACTTAGACTATCAAACAATGAGAGAATATGACAAGTTTGAAAAAGGTGCTGCAAATAGTAATAGATCAACAGAAGTATTAAAAAAACAATTAGAAGATGATAATGCTAGAATAATTATCACAACTATTCAAAAATTATCAACATTTATTAAGAGGTATAATGATCATGATGTTTATAAAAAACACATTGTTTTAATATTTGATGAATGTCATAGAAGCCAATTTGGCGAAATGCATAGCGCTATTGTCAAAAAGTTTAAAATGTATCATATCTTTGGCTTTACAGGAACACCAATATTCTCGATAAATGCTACTAAGAATAATGGTGGTAATATGCAAACAACTGAACAAACATTTGGTGTAAAATTACATTCATATACAATAGTAGATGCTATTAACGATAAGAATGTTTTACCATTTAGAGTTGAGTATCATAAGACTATTGATAAAGATGATGATATTGATGATAAAGAAGTATGGGATATAAATAGAGAAAAAGTCTATGCCGATCCTAGAAGAATAGAAATGGTTGCAAAATATATTTTAGACCACTTTAATCAAAAGACTTATAGGAATGAAAAGAACTATACTTTAAGCATAGTCAAAAATGTTAATGAAGTAGTTACTGCTAAAGATAGAAATAACGTATCTGAAATCAAAGAAAAGGCAGTAATTAGCGGTTTTAACTCTATATTTGCAGTGTCATCAATAGATGCAGCAAAAGCATATTATAATAAATTTAAAGAGCTTATGGAACAAGACCCAAGTAATAAATTAAAGATTGCTTTAATCTATTCTTATGGCGCCAATGAAGAAGAAATAGATGGTATATTAGATGAAGAAAATAGTGATGATACAACTAATCTTGATCAATCATCAAGAGACTTCCTAGAAGGAGCTATTCAAGATTATAATAAGATGTTTGGAACATCATTTGATACATCAGCTGATAAGTTCTCTAATTACTATAAAGACATCTCTTTAAGAATGAAAAATAAAGAAATAGATATGCTAATAGTTGTTAATATGTTCTTAACAGGATTTGACGCTACAACATTAAATACCTTATGGGTAGATAAAAATCTAAAGATGCATGGATTAATTCAAGCATATTCAAGAACTAATCGTATCTTAAATTCAATTAAGACATTTGGTAATATTGTATGCTTTAGAAATCTTCAAAAAAGAACTGATGCAGCAATAGCTTTATTTGGAGATAAAGATGCATCAGGATTAATCATTTTAAGACCATTTAAGGATTATTATAATGGATATAATGATAAGAACGGAAAACATAAAAAAGGCTACATAGAGCTAATTAACGAAATTAAAGATAATTATCCTTTAACTGATGAAAGAATAACAGGCGAACAAAGACAAAAAGAATTTGTTAAGTTGTTTGGTGATGTTTTAAGAATGAAAAATCTATTAGTTTCTTTTGATGAATTTGCTGGAAAAGAAATACTTACAGAAATAGAATTTCAAAACTATTCGAGTAGATATCTAGATATCAGAGATGAAATGCTTCATAAAGATGGTAAAGAAACAGAAGATATAAATGATGATATCGTATTTGAAATAGAATTATTAAAACAAGTAGATATAAACATTGACTATATCTTAATGTTAGTTCAAAAATACCATGATTCACATTGTAAGGATAAGGAATTATATATTTCTATTCAGAGTGCAATTGATGGTAGTCCAGAACTTAGAAGCAAGAAAAAACTTATTGAAACATTCGTTGCAGGAATCAATGATATTGATGATGTATTAAATGAATGGAGATGTTTTGTTGCTGAAGAAAAAGAAAAAGAACTTAAGGCAATTATTGAAGAAGAGAATCTAAAAGAAAAAGAAACAAGAGAATTCATATCTGATTCATTTAGAAATGGATACGTAAAAGAAATAGGAACAGATGTAGATAAAATATTACCACCAATATCTATATTTGGTGGAAAAAGAGCAGAAAAGAAAAAGAATGTTTTAAGAAGAATTATTGATTTCTTTGAAAGATTCTTTGGTATTTAATATGGGATTAATAAAAATTGACTTTACTAAATGTGAATACATTGATAAAGATTATCATAGAATTGTTTATAAGATTA
>JAILIR010000172.1 GCA_024695185.1 bacterium
TATGCAACAGATAATAGTATCTATTATTGTTATAATATTATCATTTGGCTTATCATATGTATTAATTAAGTTCTCAGACTCCTTAATGATAACATCCATTAAGAAGTATGCTGAAGTTTATATTAATGGACTAGTTATTATAAGATTTAATATATTTACAATGATATCTATTCTAGCTATTATGATATTTATCATTATGGCTTCATGTATCATACCTATATTACTTTTAAAGAGAGTAAAGCCAATGAACATAATAAAAGCAAAAGAATAACAAAAAAACACCTCTTGTGTTATAATAAGATAGAGGTGTTTTTATTATGTTTACTTTAGAATCTAAATTTAAGCCTACAGGCGATCAACCTGAGGCTATAGAAAAAATAGTAAATAATATAAAAGCTGGCGTTAAAGAACAAGTCTTAATGGGCGTAACTGGCTCAGGCAAGACATTTACGATGGCTAATGTCATTAAAAGTGTTGATAAACCAACACTTGTTTTAGCACATAATAAAACACTTGCTGGGCAATTATATTCAGAGTTTAAAGAATTCTTTCCTAATGATAGAGTAGAATACTTTATATCTTATTATGATTACTTTCAACCTGAAGCATATGTTGTATCATCTGATACATACATTGAAAAGGATGCATCTATTAATGATGAAATAGATGAAATGAGACATGGGGCTACAGAATCACTTTTAGAACATAGAAACACTATCGTAGTCGCAAGTGTTTCCTGCATATATGGTATAGGAGATCCTGAAGATTATAAAGCTAGTATGTTAGTTTTAAGAGTAGGACAAAAAATAAATAAAAAAGAAATATTAAATAAATTAGTAGAGATGCAATATAAAAGAAATGATATCGATTTTTCTAGATCAACATTCCGTGTTAGAGGAGATATAATCGATATCATTCAACCTAATGAGCACTCATTAGGTATAAAAATAGAATTATTTGATGAAGAAATAGAATCTATTAAAAACTTTGATGTTACTACAGGTAAATCAATTATGAAAAAAGATATTGCTGTATTATTCCCAGCAACTCACTTTATGACTAATAAAGAGAAGATGGAAGAAACTATTAGAAGAATAGAATCTGAATTAGAAGAAAGAATAAAATACTTTAAAGATAATGATAAACTACTTGAAGCACAGCGTATAGAACAACGTACAAGATACGATATAGAAATGCTTAAAGAAATAGGATCATGTAGTGGTGTAGAAAACTATGCTAGACACTTAGCCTTAAGAGGTGAGGGTGAAACACCATCAACTCTAATTGATTTCTTTCCTAAAGATTTCTTACTTATAGTAGATGAATCCCATGTAACACTACCTCAGGTTAGAGGTATGTTTAATGGAGATAGATCAAGAAAACAAACATTAGTTGATTATGGATTTAGACTACCTAGTGCACTAGATAATAGACCGCTAAGAATAGAAGAATTTATGTCTAAACTTAATCAAGTATTATATGTTTCAGCAACTCCAGGAGATTATGAACTAAGTCATAACTTCCCTATAACTGAACAGATTATTAGACCTACAGGTTTACTCGATCCAGTTATAGAGGTTAGAGAAGAGCTAGGACAAATTGATGATTTAATTAGTGAAATAGAAAAGCGAAAAATGGCTAACGAACGCGTTTTAGTCACTACTTTAACTATAAAGATGAGTGAAGATTTAACAACATATCTACGTAAGCGTGGATATAAGGTAGCTTATCTTCACTCAGAGATTAAGTCTTTAGAACGTATTCAAATAATTAGAGACTTAAGAATAGGTACTTATGATGTTTTAGTAGGTATAAACCTACTTAGAGAAGGCTTGGATATTCCTGAAGTATCTCTAGTAGCTATATTAGATGCGGATAAGCAAGGCTTCTTAAGAAGTTCAAGAAGCTTAGTTCAAACTATAGGTAGAGCCGCAAGAAATGAACATGGTAAGGTTATAATGTATGCCAATACCATTAGTGATTCTATGGAATACGCTATAAAAGAAACTAATAGACGTAGAGAAATCCAAGAAGCATACAATAAAAAGAATAACATTATACCTAAAACTATCATTAAAGCAGTACCTGAAGTTATCACCATCAAGAAGAAACTTGATGATGAAGCTAAGCTTGATATTAAAGAGCTTGAAAAAGAAATGTATAAAGCAGCTGATGAGCTTGACTTTGAGCGTGCAGCAAGATTAAGAGATATAATATTAGAACTAAAAGCCAAAAAGAGCGGAAAGAGTATATAAAAGAAGCGATGAGCTTCTTTTTTTTACATTCATAAAAATGAATATAAAATGAAAAATAATGCAATTACATTCATAAAAATGAAAGTTAATTGCTTTTTGTATATATGTATGTTAAAATATATTTGAGGTGATATATATGGCAAATATTTATTTTAAAACAGATGATGAAATAGTTAAAGAAATATC
>JAILIR010000196.1 GCA_024695185.1 bacterium
TATTATCTCATTATTATTCTCTAAACTTTGAGGATAGCTTCCAAATGTTACGTGTCCTCTTTCATAAAAGTTTAAAACATAATTCTTCTTTTCTTTATCTATTTTTTTACATCCAGTAATAAATATTACTAGAAACAATAGAGAAATATATGTTATTTTTTTCATATTTATTACCTCCAATTAAATTATAACATAAAAAAAGTTAGACACAAATCGTCTAACTTTTTACTATTAATTATTTAAAACACGCTTTAAGAATTCTCTTGTTCTCTCTTCTTTTGGATTGTTGAAGATATCAGCAGGACTTCCTTCTTCCGCAATTACACCTTTATCCATAAATATTACTCTATCACTAACATCCCTAGCAAAGCCCATTTCATGTGTAACAACAATCATAGTCATTCCACTAGATGCTAGATTCTTCATAACATCTAATACTTCTCCAACCATCTCAGGGTCAAGTGCACTAGTTGGTTCATCAAATAATATTACATCAGGACTCATACATAAAGTTCTAGCAATAGCAACTCTTTGTTTTTGTCCACCAGATAAAGTTTGAACTCTTTTATCCTTAAAATCTTGCATACCTACTTTAGTAAGGTTTTCTAAAGCAATCTTTTCAGCGATTGGCTTTTTCATCTTCTTAAGTTTTCTAGGTGCAAGTGTACAGTTATCAATGACATTTTTATTATTAAATAAATTAAATGATTGGAAAACCATACCTATTGATTGTCTAAGCTTATTGATATCTGTTTTATTATTTAAAATATCAAGACCCTTATATAGGATCTCTCCACCATCAGCTGATTCAAGCTTATTAATACATCTAAGTAGTGTTGATTTACCACTTCCTGATGAACCAATAATAGATATAACTTCTCCTTTTCTAACACTAAAGGTAATACCCTTTAGTACTTCATTTTTACCAAATGTCTTTTTAACATCCTTTACTTCAATTAAAGTATCTGTATCTATTTCACCGTTAACATTTTCTACAACAGCATCTTCATTAACTATTACTTCTTCAGTATTTTCTTCTACAGCATCAATTACTTCTTTTTCATCCATAATAATACCTCCTAATTAGAACCAGTTAGTTCCTTTGTTGGAACATCTAGTTTCTTTTCGATATGTTGTAATAGTTTTGTTGTTGAGTATGTTAATAGTAAGTAGATTAGAGCACCCGTAATCATGGTCTCCATGAAGAAATATGTTTGGTTTGCGGTCTTGTTTAAAACGAAATACATTTCAACACAACCTATAACATTTAATACTGATGTATCCTTTATGTTAATGACAAACTCATTACCAATAGCAGCCATTGAGTTCTTTAATGCTTGTGGGAACACTATTAAAAGCATTGTCTTAAAATATGAGAAGCCTAAAGAACGGCTTGCTTCATATTGACCAATATCAACTGAATCAATACCTGAGTGAATTACTTCTGTTAAGTATGCACCTGTATTAATTGTAACTGTAAACATAGCAGCATCAAATGGTTCCCAACCAAATATACCTCTCATACCATAATAGATAATCATAGCTTGAACGATCATTGGTGTACCTCTAAATACTGTTACATAGACTTTGATTAAGCCATTTACACACCATTTAATTACCTTAATTATTTTCTTGTCCTTTGGCTTAATCTTCATAGTTCTAAGTGAACCTAGAATAATAGCTATTATTAAACCAAATAAAGTACCAAATAAGGCTATTTCCATTGTTGCAACTATACCATTCCAAAACATTTCCTTAAATTCAGTAACAATTGCTGTATATTGACTTGGAAGTATATGCGCTATAAGCCAAAATAGCCCATAAAATAGATAGTAAACAGTATGGTCTAATAACCAAGTTAATGGCCACAATATTGTTGCAAATATATTCATGGCTAAAAACTCCTTTCAAAAGTTAAATTATTCTCCGCTATTCATTTGAACTGCAGCAAGCATCATTTCATTTCTTTCAGTTTCACTAATTTTTGCTAATGCAGCATTAATCTTATCAATAAAGTTGCATTCTTTTCTAACACCGATTGATACCATTACGTCTTCTAAAGCAACTTTGAAGCCCTTGCCTGATTCGAATTCAACGAAATCAAGTGTATCATCAGCAGCACATAAACCTTGAGCAACTGGCTTTTCAACGATAGTAGCATCAAGGATACCTTGCTTAATTTGGTTAACTAATTGAGGAACTGTGTTCATATCAGTACCTGCTTCAGCACCAGCAGCAACAGCTTGAGGAACTAAATCAGCATAAATAGTACCTGTTTGACCAGCAACCTTAGCACCAGCGAAATCACTTAATTGAGTAGCTGATGAATATTTTGAACCATTCTTAATAACCATTACGTGTGTTGAAGTATAATATCCTTCAGTAAATGAGATTGATTCTTTTCTCTTTTCTGTTGGGCTCATACCAGCAATGATCATGTCAATTGTTCCATTCTTTAATGATGGAATTAATGAATCCCAAGTTAATGACTTAATTTCTAGAGCTAAATTAAGTGCCTTAGCAATCTTCTTTGCCATTTGAACATCATAACCTTCAGCATAAGCACCACTAACATTACTAATAGGAATATTAGAATCAGTAGCTGAAGTTTCAGTCCAGTTGAATGGAGCGTAATCACATTCCATACCTACTACTAGAACTCCTTCTTTCTTAGTTCCAGGAATACTCTTCTTACCACAAGCAGCTAAAACTGTAACTAAGCTTAAAGTAAGAACCAAAGCTAATAATAAACTTAATACTTTTTTCATTTTTTCTTCTCCTTTTTTTGTATTAAATTTTGTAATAAAAGTACCTCGCAAAAAGTATTTTATACCTTTATTTTTACTACAATTAAGTATTTTAACACAATATATTTATATATTCAATATACT
>JAILIR010000201.1 GCA_024695185.1 bacterium
TATTATCCATTTAAATCACTCTTTTCTTTAATATTATCAATAAATATAGCAAGTCTATTAAAATCATCTTCATTAGGCCTATCTTTATTAATAAATATCCATGAAGCTTTTGTATGATATTCATCATCTATTATATTTATACCTAATCTATCACATTCTTTTTTGACTTTCTTATATGTAGATTTGCCACTTGCGGAACTACATACATTAACAACATTACTTATTCTTTCTTTATTGTTTTCTAAGAATGTTTTAACTTCCTTATCAATATTATTAGCATATAATGCATTTACTAAAATTAAGTAATCTACATCCTCTTCTAAATCAAAAGATACATCTAGAGCTTCTAAATTTAATCTATTAGAGATAAAATCAGATAATTTTTTAGTATTTCCTTTTTTGCTTTTTGTAAAATATCTAATACATAATTTCATTATTATCACTCCTTACATCTTTATTATATCGCATACGATATATTTTGTCAATAATTATTTATAGAAGAAAAAGAGTTCACGACGTGAACTCAATTCTTAAAATTTATTATAATGTATTCTATTTTTTGTGTTAATTTCTTTTTGTTTGCATAATTTGGCATCCTTTTTAGGCTTTCCAAGTCCTAAAAAACAAGGGATGAAATAACCTTTTGGAATATTTAATACTTTTATAGCATTTTCCATTTCTTTAGCTAATGCAATTCTTAAACTGCATCCTAGTCCTTCATAAGTAGATGCAAGTAAAAAGTTTTCAATACTACACCAAATAGATGCAAATACATTTAAGTGACTAATATCAGCTGGATGTAATATATCTACTTTTTCTTTAAAAATAGGTATAACTAGAGCATTTGCTTCATAAAGCATTCTATATTGTTTAGGTACAGCAAGTTTATATGCATTAAACTGATCTATATCATTTAAATTCCATGCCTTTGCTAGTTCATTCATTTCTTCATCGGAAAAATCTCTTGGTATAGTATCAACATCTAATACTTTAGCCATAACATTCTTATCCTTTATAACTATATATTCCCAGTCTCTTAAATGATCATTAGAAGGTGCCTTCATAGCAGCATCTACAATACGCTCAATTACTTCCATAGGAATATCATCACTTTCAAAATCACGAATTGTTCTTCTATTATTTATAACATCATAAAAATCCATAAAATACCTCCTATATTTTTGTTAGACATTTATTATATAAGAATTCTTTTATTTCTTTAGAACCATTCTCATAATAATCAATTAATAGCTTTTTATAATCAGGTACTAGTTCTGCAGGAATAACAATTAAACCCATGCCTCTACTAATTAAATAATGATTAGCAAATATTACAGCTGTTCTTTTATTACCATCTAAAAATAATTGTTTTTTCATAACATATAGTAGTAATTCAATACCTACTTCATAAGAATCATCTTTAGATAACAGATTTGATAAATCTTCTTTTACTTGTGATTCATATGGAAGTGGTGGAATATATTTAGATCCACCAATAGATACAGGAACGCTTCTAATTTTACCTGCAGTATAACTAAATCCATCTTCAACTATCTCATTTATCTGGCATAATACAGCATAATTTGTTGGATAAGATATTGTTCCTTCGCTTAAAATAAAATCCCAAGCTCTTTTCAAATTAACAACTTTAGAAATATCAATTGCGGTCATATCGTTAACTTTACCGCCATTAACAATAGTTTCGGTATCAGAATATGTTGTTGCTACACCTTCTAAAATTGCTTGCTTATAAATAGAATCAACTAAACATCTTCTAGCTAAATCAATGTTTAGTTTTACTTTATCGCTTAGTTCTATGCTTTCATATTGCATAAGTCCTAGTTCTTTTTTTATTTCTTTTAGTTTCTTTTTATATTCTTTTGCTCTCTTATTGTTTTCAAGAATTAAATTATATAATTCATCACTATATTCGCCAGCATACTTTGATCTTGATATGCCATCTATTCTACTATGCACATAAATATATTTTTTATCATTTTTTTCTCTGATTTCAATGGAGCCAAATACCAAATTATCAATTGCTTTTTCTAGCATTTTTTTATTTGCTAATAATTCATTTACATTCATGACATCACACCCTTATGTGAAACTTTTTATAATATTTTGTTTCACATATATTATATCACGTGTTATTGTTATGTGCAACTTTTTTTAAAATTTGTTTCACATATGATGCTCACTAAGAAAAAATAGTCCGCTAGGGACTATTCATCAAATATTGTTTTCTTTTCTACTAAATGTTCAGAACATTCTTTTAATTTATGATGTAAATTATTTGGCTTATAATTATTTTCTAGAGTCTCTAATGAGTCGAAAAATAATTTAGCCATAACATCATAATTATTTTTACCATTAACCTTATTAATAATTAAATCATAATTATTTAATCCATTAATTGATTCAACCATTTCATCATAGATTGGTTTAACTATATTAATA
>JAILIR010000229.1 GCA_024695185.1 bacterium
AATTACTTTAATGCTAGTCAGTTTGACGGTGAAATAAAGAAATATAAGAATTTAATTAATGATTACACTAATTTAGTCATAGAACATGTTAGTGCTAAACTTACAAAAGATTTAAATCATAATTCTATTAATTATGCATCTTCATCACCTATTGGTAGACTTAAAAAATCTATTTCAAGTAGTGGTCGTGGTGTAACTATTAGAGATACACTACTTAATTATGATGAAATTATTAGATCATATTTCCCATGCTTCTTAATGTCACCATTATCTGCGGCACAATATTTAGCAGTAGATGAAAAGAATGGAAAACAAACAAGTAAATTTGATTTAGTAATATTTGATGAGGCTAGTCAAATTCCAACACATGAAGCAGTAGGACCTATTGCTCGTGGAAAGAGCCTAATAGTTGCAGGGGATCCTGAACAAATGCCACCAAGTGCATACTTTAGTGCAGGTTTAGAGCTTGAAGGTGAAGATATACAATTTGAAGATGCATCAAGCTTACTTGATGAATGTATAGCTATAGAACTTCCTCGTCATAGATTATCATTCCACTATAGAAGTAAGCATGAGTCATTAATTCAATTTTCAAACATTAACTTCTATAATAATAACTTATATACTTTCCCAAGTCCAAACACAGCAAGTTCAATGATTGAATTTAAGTATGTAGACTTAAAAGCAGAAAAGAAAGATTCATCTATTACAAAAGAAGAATTAGATGCTATTGTTAATACATTTAAAAGTATTTATACAAATGATAAAACAAAGAATAAATCTTTAGGTATTATTGTATTTAATATTAAGCAACAAGAAAAAGTTGAAGAAGCTATTATTGATTTACTAGCTAAAGATAAAGAATTAGCTAAGACTGTAGATGATGCTAGTATTAATACAAAAGAACCTTGGTTTGTTAAGTCACTAGAAAATGTTCAAGGTGATGAACGTGATATAATAATTATTTCTATAGGCTTTAGAAAGAGTGCAACAAATACACCAGTTATAAATGGGCCTCTAGCTAGAGAAAATGGTCAAAAACGTCTAAATGTAGCCGTAAGCCGTAGTAAGGAACAAATGATTGTAATATCTACAATTAAATATAGTGACTTTGCAAGTGAACTTAAATCTAAGAGTAAAGGGCCTAAACTTTTAAAAGAATTCTTGAAGTTCGCTGAAGAGTCTCATTTCAAGAGAATTGATAGTTCTAGTGTTCTAGAGAAAAATATTGCATACTACATTAAAAACGATTTAGAGGATTTAGGCTATGATTGTAGTGTTAATGTAGGTACAAGTATTTATAAAGTTGATTTAGCTATTAAATCAGATGATAAAAAATCATATGTTTTAGGTATCTTAATTGATACTACTCCAATTGACGGTGAAGTATCTGTTAGAGATAAACTATATGTACAATCATCAGTATTAAATGGATTGAAGTGGAAAACTATTAATATTTATGCAGTAGAATACTTTAAAGATAAAAAAGCAACAATTGAAAAAATAATTGATGCTATTGATGATCCTTTTGTTAAAGAAACATATGAAATCAAACCAACTATTCAAAAGAATGAGAAAGTTGAAGGAATAACTCTAAATTCAACAACTTACAAGAAGGCTAGTGGACTAGGTAGAGTAACTTACGATAATGAAAGAGGATTTTCTCAAGGACTCCCTAATATGATTCAAAAAATAATAGATACAGAAGGACCTGTCGCATTTGAAACTATAAAACAAAGAGTTAAAGATTATTCTAATATTAAAGTATTTAGCGCTAAAGCTAACCAAAGATTAGAATATTGTATTAAACCTTATCCAAATGTGAGCTTTGACCAAACTCAAAAATTCTACTGGCCACTAAAAGTAGAACAAAAGCTAGATATCTTTAGAGAAAATTCAGGACTAGATATTTATGATATTCCTAAAGAAGAAATATTTGCGTGTATGGTACAAATTGCTAAGATGCAAGGTGGAGTAAATAGAGAAGATTTATATAAACTTACTTTACAAGCTTTAAAACCAAAAACTACAACACTAAATCAAAAAGCATTAGAAAGAATGGATTATGTTTATAATTATGGCATAGATTTAGGAGTATTTAAAAAATAATGATATTAAGCCTAGTATTCATACTAGGTTTAATTTTCATAAAAAGGAGTTATTATGATAAAAATATTATTTATATGTCACGGAAATATTTGTCGTAGTCCTATGGCTGAATTTATGTTTAAAGACATGGTTGAAAAATTAAATATAAAAGATAAATTTCTAATAGAATCTAGGGCTACAAGTAGTGAAGAAATTTATAACGGTATTGGCAATAAAATATATCCGTGACATATAAATAATATTTTTATCATAATAACTCCTTTTTATGAAAATTAAACCTAGTATGAATACTAGGCTTAATA
>JAILIR010000237.1 GCA_024695185.1 bacterium
TCATCAAAAATAAAATTTATATGTTCATGTTTTAATACTTCATCACTATGCTTTTTAATATAGAATTTTCCTTCCATTCTTAAGTGAACTATCATATATAAATTAGATTCAAAATGAATAATTATGTTTTTGCCTCTTCTAGTAACATCAGTTATTAATTTATCGATAACACTATAAATATCACCATGAATTTGTTTAGCATAATAAACATCAATTTTATTAATTTTTTTATTTAATATGTTAGCTTTTAAACCTCTAACAACTGTTTCTACCTCAGGTAGTTCTGGCATATTACCACTTCCCTATATGTATTCTCTTATCATCAAATCTTGTATCATCAAATTTAAATAGTTTATCATCCTTTGGATAACCTACACCTACCATAGCAAATGGTATATATGGATCATCTATTTTTAAATATTTCTTTAAAAAATCTATTCTTTCATTATGAGGATATGTACCTATCCAAATAGTTGCGATGCCTCTACTAGCCCCTTCAAGCATAAAGTTATCTATAGCACATGACATATCTTGTTGTAAGAATTCAGGACATTTTAAATCGTTACGCATAACAAAGATAACTACTTTATTACATTCTTTAAGTGATTGTGCGCCATGTGAACAATTAATTAAAGTAGGTATTTCTGTCTTTTCAACAACAACAAAATCCCAAGGAATTTGCCTCATTGCGCTTGGTGCTTGCATTGCTGCATAAAGCATTTCTTTAATATCCTCCATTTTTACTTCCATATCTTTAAAATTTCTACAGCTTCTTCTTTTAAATATAGCATTCATATTAATTATTTGGCGTCAAATAGCGTTTTACCCTCACCTACAGATACCTTAAGTGGTACGTTTAGGCTAAACGCATTTTCCATTATCTCCTTTCCTAGTTTCATAATTAAATCTTTTTCTTCATTAACACAATCAAAGATTAATTCATCGTGTATTTGACATACTAATTTAGACTTTAGGTTAAGACTCTTCATCTTTTCATGAATTAAAACCATAGCTTTCTTAATTAAATCAGCAGCCGATCCTTGAATAGGTGCATTCATCGCATTACGCTTACCAGCTTCTCTAACCATAAATACACTATTATTTAATTCGGGTATATAACGTCTTCTGTTCATTATAGTTTTTACATAACCATTTTCTTTTGCAAAACTAATAACTCCATCCATATATTCTTTGATTTCTTTAAATCTTAAGAAATAGTTATCCATAAATTCTTTAGCCTTAGCATTACTAATCTTTAAATCATTAGCTAGCCTCCAAGTACTCATACCATAAATAATACCAAAGTTTATAGCCTTAGCACTTTGACGTTCAGATTTTGTTACACTACTTTTCCCGTAAATAAATTTAGCAGTTTCTTCATGGATATCTCTATCGTTTTTAAAGTCATCAATCATTTCTTTAACATTAGCAATATGAGCTAACATTCTAAGTTCTATTTGTGAATAGTCCATAGATACAAATATATCATTATTAGGTACAAATATCTTTCTGATTAATGCACCTTCACTTGTTCTAATAGGTATATTTTGTAGGTTTGGTTCAACACTAGAAAGTCTACCTGTTTCTGTTTGAGTTTGTAAGAAAATAGTATGAACAAATCCGTTTGTTACGACATTTTCTATACCTTCAAGATATGTTGAATATAGCTTTGTTAATCTTCTATATTCTAATACTAAGCTAGGTAGTTCATGATAGTATCTAATAGATTCAAGTGTATCACTATCTGTTGAATAGCCTGTTTTAGTTTTCTTACCATTTGGTAGGTTTAATTTTTCAAACAATATTACACCAAGTTGCTTAGTACTAGATATATTAAACTCTTCACCAGCAACTTCATAAATATCCTTTGTTAGATTATCAATTCTATATTTTATATCTTCTTTTTGTCTATTTAATTCCTCTAAATCTATTTTCATACCACTAAATTCCATATCACCTAAGCAATCTGATAGTGGCACCTCTATACTAGAGAATAATTCATATTGTTCTTGTTCCTTTAGCTTATTAATTAAAGTATCTTTTAATTCATTAATTGCAATAGCCTTTTTAACTATATGATTAATATATATATCTTTTTCAGGTAGAGCCTGTTTTGCCCCTTTACCATATATTTGTTCATCTAAAGCTATATCATAATTATAAAATGATGCCATTTTAGAAAAATCATCTTTGACTGTTTTAGGATCAACTAAATAGCTTGCTAACTCTAGATCAAAAGTCACACCTTTAACAAAGATATTTTTATACATTAAGCTAACCTTTAATCTCTTATAGTTATATGTATACTTTTCTAAATTTTTATCTTCAATGAATTTCTTAAAATCATTATCTTCTAATATAGATTCATCAAAATAGAAATTACCATTACTATTTGATAAGGAAATACCTATTATTTTACCATTATGATAGTTATCATCTAGCATCTCTAAATAGATACTAGATTTATCAATGAATGCATTAGTTTTATCATTAACTTTATAGTTAGAGTTTTTATCAACTTTAGTGATTTTAATATTTTTTAAAAATGAATTAAATTCTAAGTCTTTATAGAAATCTATTAGTTCATCACTAACATCTTTTTTATCAATATCATCAATAGTTATTTCAATAGGTGAACTATTATTAATTGTGACCATTTCTTTAGTCATTAAGGCATCCTTATAATTTTCTCTAATAAGCTCTCCCATCTTACCTTTAATTGATTCCATATTATCGATTATTCCCTCTACTGAGCCATATTCGATAATTAGCTTTGTGGCTGTTTTTTCTCCTACTCCCTTAATTCCAGGTAGGTTATCTGATGGGTCTCCCATTAAGGCTTTTAAGTCAATCATCTTAATAGGATCAAAGCCATAAGTTTCAATAAAATGTTCTTTATTAAACTCTTCTAAATCATTAATTCCTTTTTTAGATTTATATACAGTAACATTATCTGTGATTAATTGTAGTAAGTCTTTATCTGAAGAATAAATAGATACTTTATATCCCTTTTCTTCAGCCTCTTTAGCCATTGTACCTATAATATCATCTGCCTCATATAGAGGTATTTCATAGCGTGGTATACCAATTAAATCCAAATACTTTTTGATATAAGGTATTTGCATGCGCATTTCATCATCCATAGGTCTACGACCATCTTTATATGTTTCACATAAATCATGACGGAAAGTTTTTTTACCAGCATCAAAAGCAACTAATATTTTTTTAGGATTAGTTGTTTTTAATATGGAAGTCATCATATTAATAAATGTATATATAGCATTAGTACATAAGCCTTTAGAATTTTTCATAAAGTTTCCTACTACTGCCAAGGCAAAATAAGCCTTATACATGAAGGAACTTCCATCTATTAAAATTACTTTATTATTTCCTGGCATATAACCCACCACCTATTTATCTATTTTATCATATTTTTAATTATTATTTACTTTTTTCATTAAATTATTTATAATATTTTTGGTGATAAAAATGACTTTTAAACAGAAATTTAAAATATTGAGCCTTTTATTTACTATAACAAGCGTAGTATGCTTAATACTACCAAACATAGATTATCAGGATCATTTGAAATTTAATGTATTTGAATTGCTAACAATGAATAAGGAATTCCATTTTCCAATGTTACTATTTATCGTTTTTGTAATTGGTGCACTTGGTTTCAATTTAGCATCAATTAGCTATGATAAGAATAAGGTATTACCTATAATAACACTATCCTTATCACTACTAGGAGCAATATTTGCGATTCTAATTAAATATTTAACTATACCAGGATCAGGAATGTTAAAGGAAAACTGGTTAGAGGATGCTAAAGTAATGGTTCCTGCTATACTAATTGCCATAAGCTTATCAATTAGCTTCATCTTAAATACCTTCATCACAATTAGAACATTCGTTTTAAAACAAAACGATGATGACTATGTTATAGGTGAAGAGATAGAAAATGATGAATCATGGGATGTTGAAGATGAAAGCGAAGAAAACGAAGTTGATGATCTAAATAGTGAAAAACTTGATTTAGATTCAAATATAATAGATGATTTTAAAGAAAAATAATAAAACGCTAAACCAAGCGTTTTTTTATTGTTTTTTTTATGAGAAAATATACATTTTGTAAAATAATAGGGTTGTAATAATTTATATCTATGATATAATGGGTTTGTATATTTTTTTAAGAAAAGAAAAATAAATAATTAAATAAAAATTATTTATGAGGTGGACTATGGAAAAGAAAATGGATATTGTAATTGAAAATTTAAACAAATCGTATGGTGAAAAGAAAGTATTATCTGATTTAAACCTATCTGTTTATGAAGGTGAATTGTTCGGTTTCATTGGTAGAAATGGTATTGGCAAATCTACTACTATTGACTGTATGATTGGTATGAAAAAATTTAATAGTGGCACTATCAAAATATACAATTACGATATTGTAAAAGAACCAATTGAGGTTAAAAAATTAATTGGTTATGTTTCCTCTGAACCAATCCTTTATGAAGAAATGACAGGTATTGAATATTTGAAATTCATTTCTAATATCTATAAAGTTGATCCATCTACTTTTAAAGAAAAATATGAAAAATTATGTGAAAGATTAGAATTTAAGATTGAAGATTTAGGATTCCAAATTAGTGGATACTCTCATGGTATGAAACAAAAGATTAGCTTAATTGCTTCTATCATTCATGAACCTAAGATTTGGATTTTAGATGAACCAACAGTTGGATTAGATTTCTTAGCTGTTGAAGAATTAAAGAAAATGATGGTTGAATATGCTAAGGCAGGTAACACAGTATTTCTAACAAGTCATAATATTGACTTCGTAAGTGATATTTGTAATAGAGTCGCAATAATAAACAAAGGAAATGTGAAAGGATTATATGATCTTGATGAAGATCCAAGCATAAAAGATAAGCTTAAAGATATCTTCATCAAAATCTATGAAGAGAATTGAAAACTCTACTCTTAAAAGACTTTAGATTATTCTTTAGTGGTGGAAGCTTCAAAAAGAAATTTTTATCACTATCAGTTAAATTATTATTTGCGTTTATATTTGTTGCGATTTTACTATTCATTCTAATTAGTGTGTTACAAAAAATTAAAGTGTATGAATATGCTGAACAAGCTATTATGTCACTAGCCTTATTCATCATATCTGTTATATTGATGCTCTCCTTTACAGTAAGGTGTAATAAGCTCTTCTTTAACAGAAATGATATTGAACTAACTTCAAAATTCCCAATAAGAAATAGGGATATCATAATTTCAAAGCTAATATTCTTACTTGGATATTACTTTGTTGTGAATTTCATATTCACTTATCCTCTATTTGTTGCATATGGAATAATTATTAAAGTAAATATTAGTTTTTACTTTGTAGCTTTATTCTATCCAGTTATCTCGTTCTTCTTTGATATGGGTATAGCACTTATTCTATTATGTCCATACACAGTAGTCAAAAATAAGTTAAAAAATCACTTTGTTATGAGGTTTATTGTGTATTTAGTTATATTAGGTATTGCTACATACTTATATTCAAAGGTCTTAACTGTATATGTTAATTTAGTTGCTGGAGGTAATGTTTTAACATTATTTACGCAAGACAGAATAAATATGTTTAAGTCTATGATGGCTTTTGAACTTCCAGCTAGTCCATTTATTAAAACATTTGTTGATGGTAAATATATGAATATATTATTTGTCATCATTAATTTAGCTATTTTTGCTTTAGGTGTATTTGTTTCAACATTATTCTATAAGCACAACAAAAATGTAATCATTACAGCAAAAGCAAAACCAGTTAAGGATGAATTAAAAGAAACATCTATTAGAAAAGCTTTAATCAAAAAAGAGTTCTCTATTCTAACAAAAAATGATAACTACATCATTTCCTTTATATGTCTACTTTTAATTCAACCATTCTTAGCATACCTTATAATAGATTCCTTGAATCTTATATTTAGAACAGGAACATTCTCATACTATATAAGTATCGTTCCTAACTTTATTACCCTTTTAGATATAGTTCTTTTGATTTTATTTACACTTATCATTAATCAAGGAGCAACAAACTATATTCAAATGGAAGAAAAAACAATCACAATTATGAAAATGATACCTGTAAAATATAAAGAACAACTATTAATCAAAATGATAATTCCATTTAGCCTATCATTCATATCCTTCTTTATTACAGGCTTAGTATTAGTTATCGCAAAAGGAATAAGTTTAGAAATATTTATAGTTTCCCTAGTACTTGTGACACTTATACTATTCATTTATGATTCCATTTGCTTATACGAGGAATTAAAGATTAGATCAAATAAACCTAGAAATGCTTTTGTTTCTAACCTTTATTCTTATTTCTTACCATTACTATTCTTTATAGTTTCGGTAATT
>JAILIR010000245.1 GCA_024695185.1 bacterium
TAAAAAAGAAGGTATCACTGTTGATGAACTTGCCGAAGTAACTGAATAGTTATCAGAAAGAATCAGCGATGATATAAGTGATGTACCTTATATGCTCGAAGTATCAAGTAGAAGTGCTGAAAGAGAATTTGACTTTGATGAATTAGAATATATGATTGATAAATATGTCATGATTAAAACTGATAAAGAAAACTATGGATATATTAGAAGCTTTAATGATGAAGAAATCATTTTAGAAATGAATATCAAGGGTGCAATAAGAAAAAGATCAATAAAGAAAAACGAGATAGTAAAAATGCGCTTGAGCGTTAAATTTTAGGAGGATAATATGATTAGTAAAGAGTTTTTCGAAAATGTTGAATTAATGGCTAATGAAAGAGGAATAACTGTTGAACAAGCTTTAGCAGCTGTTGAAGAAGGATTAATCAAGGCTTATAGAAAAGCAAATGGTAATGCTTCAGCAAGAGTTGAATTCAAGCCAGAAAAAAATGAAATTTTAATGTATTCACAAAGATTAGTAGTTGAAGAAATTGACCCAACACTTGAAAT
The DNA here is from genome assembly GCA_024695185.1 of bacterium. Lineage (GTDB taxonomy): Bacteria > Bacillota_I > Bacilli_A > Acholeplasmatales > JAEDCM01 > RGIG10196. Next base: position 550 of record JAILIR010000245.1, read on the forward strand.
TGGTCAAATAACTTTAGCTGATGCTAAAGCTATATCTAATAGATATAAGCTAGGTGATACAGTTGAACAAAAGATTGATCCAAAGAAAGAATTTGGTAGAATGGCTGTATCTACAGGTAAGCAAACATTTAACCAAAGCATTAGAAATGCTGAAAAGGGTAATATCGCTGAATACTTCAAAAAGTGTGAAGGTGAAATGATTGATGCTACAGTTCTAAGAGTTGATGAAAAAGGTGCAACTCTATCACTAGCTAATAACTACACTACATTCTTACCAAGAAGAGAAATCTTAGCAAATGATAACTTTGTTCCTGGAACAAGAATTAAAGTATATTTAGTAAGTGTAGAAGATAATCCAAAAGGACCAAGAATTACAGTTTCTAGAAGCGATAAGAACTTAGTAATTAGATTAATGGAACAATTCATTCCAGAAATCCAAGATGGAACTATTAAGATTATGGGTATCGCTAGAGATGCAGGAGATAGAAGTAAGGTTTCACTATATTCAACTGATCCAAAAGTAGATGCAATTGGTTCATGTGTTGGTGAAAAGGGTACAAGAATTACTGATATCGTTAATGCTTTAAATGGTGAAAAGATTGACTTATATCAATTTAGTAATACTCCAGAAGAATTAATTGCTAATTCACTACAACCAGCTGAGGTTATAGCTGTAATCGATGTTGATCCAAAAGCTAAAACAAGTTTAGCTATCGTTCCAGATGATCAATTAAGCTTAGCTATCGGTAAGGCTGGACAAAACGTTAGACTTGCTGTTCAATCATGTGGTTGGAAAATTGATATCAAATCAGAAAGTGATGCAAAAGCTGAGGGACGTTCATTTTAATTATTAAAAAGGAGGAATTTATATGAAAACAAGAAAAATTCCTATGAGAACCTGTGTAGTAACTAAAGAACAATGCGCTAAAAAAGAACTTATTAGAGTAGTTAGAAATAATGAAGGCGTTGTTAGTGTTGATACAACAGGTAAAGCACCAGGTAGAGGTGCATACTTAAAACTTGATAAAGAAGTTATTTTAAAAGCAAAGAAAACTAAAGCATTAGATAATAAATTAGAAGTTACTGTACCTGATGAAATATATGAGGAGTTATTAAAATTAATTAATGGATAAAACTCTTCAGTTATTAAGCTTGATAAGAAAAGCTAATAAACTTATAACAGGTGAAGAATTTGTTACTGATGCTATAAGAAAACAAAAAGTATTTTTAGTATTTCTAGCAAGTGATGCTGGAGTTAATACTAGTAAAAAAATACATGATAAAACAAAGTTTTACAATATTCCTTTAATTGATACTTATACATCTATTGAACTTAGTAATGCAATAGGTAAAAAAAGAATGGTTATTGGAATAACAGATTTAGGTTTTGCCACAAGTATAGAAAAAGGGTGTGATAGCTATGGCAAAGAAACTCAAAAATAAAGATGAAAGACAAAGTAATATTCCTGTAGTTAAAAAGGAAAACAAAGAAGCTAGTGAAAAGGTAGTAATCTATAAAGCTGATATGACTGTTGGCGATTTCGCTAAAGAAATGAAGGTTCCACTAGGCGAAGTTATTAAAAAACTTATGATGGCTGGAATTATGGCATCAGTTAATCAAGTGGTTGATAGAGAAACTTATGAACTAATTGCTCTTGATCTTGGATATGAACTACAAGATGAAGTAGTAACAGATGCTACTCGTTTTGATGAAATCAAGGTTGAAGATAAGGATGAAGAGCTAGTTAAAAGACCTCCAGTAGTTACTATCATGGGTCACGTTGACCATGGTAAAACTACTTTACTAGATACTATTAGACATACAAGAGTAACT
>JAILIR010000246.1 GCA_024695185.1 bacterium
CCATACTTAGAAGAAAAGAAATATAAACTTTACGAAATGCAATTTGTAAATGAATTTGGAGAAAAGATTTTAAGAATCGTTATCGATAAAATCGATGGTGGTATAACTAGTGATGAGCTTACCGAAGTTAATGAATATTTATCTGAAAGAATTGATGATAATATTTCGGATAGTCCTTATATGCTTGAAGTATCAAGTAGAGGTGCTGAAAGAGAATTTGAATTTGATGAATTAGATAAAATGATTGATAAATATGTAATGATTAAAACAGATAAAGAAAACTTTGGTTATATAAGAGAAATAAATGATGATGAAATCATCTTAGAAATGAACATAAAAGGTGCAATAAGAAAAAGATCAATAAAGAAAAACGAGATAGTAAAAATGCGCTTAAGCGTTAAGTTTTAGGAGGATATTATGATTAGTAAAGAGTTTTTCGAAAACGTTGAATTAATGGCAAATGAAAGAGGTATTACTGTTGAACAAGCCTTAGATGCTGTTAGAGAGGGATTAATTAAGGCTTATAGAAAAGCAAATGGTAATGCTTCAGCTAGAGTTGAATTTAAACCTGAAAAGAATGAAATATTAATGTATTCACAACACTTAGTAGTTGAAGAAATTGACCCAACACTAGAAGTTGGACAAATTTTACTAAAGGATGCTAAAGCTATTTCTAATAGATATAAATTAGGTGATACTGTAGAACAAAAGATTGATCCAAAGAAAGAATTTGGTAGAATGGCTGTATCTACTGGTAAGCAAACATTCAATCAAAGTATTAGAAATGCTGAAAGAGAAAATATCAGTGAACACTTTAAAAAGTGTGAAAATGAAATGATAGATGCTACTGTTATTAGATTAGATGAAAAAGGAGCTACTTTATCACTAGCTAATAACTATACAACTTTACTTCCTAGACGTGAAATATTAGCTAACGATAATTTCACAGTAGGTGAAAAGATTAAAGTATACTTAGTATCTGTTGAAGATGCACCTAAAGGACCAAAAATTATTGTTTCAAGAAGCGATAAGAACTTAGTAATCAGATTAATGGAACAATCTATTCCAGAAATCCAAGATGGTACTATTGAAATTATGGGTATCGCTAGAGATGCTGGAGATAGAAGTAAGGTTGCTATTTGCTCAACTGATCCAAATGTTGATGCTATCGGTTCATGTGTTGGTGAAAAGGGTAGTAGAATTAATAGTATCGTTTCAGCCTTAAATGGTGAAAAGATTGACTTATACAAATATAGCAATACTCCAGAAGAATTAATTGCTAACTCACTTCAACCAGCCGAAGTTATCGCTGTAATTGATGTTGATCCAAAGGCTAAGACAAGCTTAGCTATCGTTCCAGATGATCAATTAAGTTTAGCTATCGGTAAAGCTGGTCAAAATGTTAGACTTGCTGTTCAATCATGTGGTTGGAAAATTGATATTAAATCAGAAAGTGATGCAAAAGCTGAGGGACGCTCATTTTAATTAAAAAGGAGGAATTTAGATGAAGGTTAAAAAAATTCCTATGAGAACCTGTGTAGTTACAAAAGAACAATGTGCTAAAAAAGAATTAATTAGAGTAGTTAGAAATAACGAAGGTGTTGTTAGTGTAGATACAACAGGTAAAGCACCAGGTAGAGGTGCATACTTAAAGCTTGATAAAGAAGTAATCTTAAAAGCAAAGAAAACTAAAGCATTAGATAATAAATTAGAAGTAACAGTACCTGATGAAATATATGAGGAGCTATTAAGTTTAATTAATGGATAAAACTCTTCAATTATTAAGTTTAGTTAGAAAAGCTAATAAACTTATAACAGGTGAAGAATTTGTTACTGATGCTGTAAGAAAAAATAAAGTATTTTTAGTATTCCTTGCATCTGATGCAGGAGTTAATACAACAAAAAAAATAACTGATAAAACAAAGTTTTATAAAATTCCTTTAATCAATACTTATACATCAGAAGAGTTAAGTAGTGCAATAGGTAAAAAGAGAATGGTTATTGGAATAACAGATTTAGGTTTTGCCACAAGTATAAAAAAAGGGTGTGATAGTTATGGCAAAGAAACTCAAGAACAAAGATGAAAGAACTAGTAATATCCCTGTAGCTAAAAAAGAAGAAAAAACAGGAGATAAAATAGTAATCTATAAGAAAGATATGACTGTTGGTGATTTTGCTAAAGAAATGAAGGCAAGCTTATCAGAAGTTATTAAAAAGCTTATGATGGCTGGTATCATGGCATCAGTTAATCAAGTAGTAGATAGAGAAACTTATGAACTAGTTGCCTTAGACTTTGGTTATGAATTACAAGATGAAGTAGTAACTGATGCTACTCGTTTTGATGAAATCAAGGTTGAAGATAAGGATGAAGAGCTAGTTAAAAGACCTCCAGTAGTTACTATCATGGGTCACGTTGACCATGGTAAAACTACTTTACTAGATACTATTAGACATACAAGAGTAACT
>JAILIR010000001.1 GCA_024695185.1 bacterium
TAACGATAAATATTTAGGAACTTATAACTTGTTAAATAGGCTTAAAGAAGAATATGATGATTTATATTATGTAATTGGCTCAGACAATTTAATAAACTTAGATAAGTGGATTGACTATAAAGATTTATTAAGAGACTTTAAATTCATTGTTTTTAATAGGCACAATAGAGATTTACAAGAAATAATCATGGATAAATATCCTGATTATAAATCACATTTTTTAATCATTGAAATTGATTATGAAATCTCTAGTACTGAATTTAGAGAAACATTAAATAAAGATTTAATTCCAGAAGATGTCTACAAATACATTGTAGATAATAAATTATATGGGGTGATAAAATGAAAAATGGATTTTTAAAACTAGCAAATGTAACTCCTAAAGTATATTTAGGTAGTGTAGTTGATAATGTTAATGAAATTAAAAAAGCTCTAAAAAAAGTTGATGCTGATATTGTAACTTTCCCTGAGCTTGCTATAACTGGCTATTCTTTAGGTGATTTATTTTATGCAAATGACATCATTAATGAAGCAGAATTAGCAGTTAAAGAGTTTTTAAATACAAACACATTTAAAGGAATTGTTATAATGGGTGCGCCTATTAAAATTGATAATGCCTTATTTAATTGTGCTCTTGTTATTCAAAATGATGTTATTTTAGGTATCGTACCTAAATCATTCTTACCTAACATGGGTGAATTTAGAGAAAAAAGATGGTTTAAAACAGATTATGACTTTGATACAGTAGTATATGCTGATTTAGAAGTACCATTTGGTAATATCATATTTGCTGATGAATTTAATAAGATTAAATTTGGTGTAGAAATTTGTTATGATATGTTTGCTCCTATTTCTATGTCTAGCATTTATTCTATTAATGGATGTAACTTAATCTTTAATATCGCAGCTAGTGATGAAGTATATGGAAAAGATGAATCAAGAAGAAACTTTATTGCATCTAAATCTAAAGAGTGTTGTTGTATATATTCATATACATCAACTGGTTTAACTGATTCAACAAGTAGCTGTATATTTGGCGGAGCAAGAGTAGTTGCTCAAAATGGTAAGATTTTAAATAGCGCTAAGCTATATCAACTTGATACAGATATAATGTATACAATTTGTGATATCGATAAAATTAATTATGCTAGAGATAGATTCATTGCCCTAAATGATTCTATAGGTATTGTTGATACTTATATGCAAAATGTATATTTCACTTTAGGTGAAAAGGAATACTTACCTAAGATAGATTCAACTCCTTATGTACCTAAAGAAAATATTAAAGAATCATTTGAAACTATAGCTAATATAATGGAATTAGCTCTAGCAAGAAGAATAGAAGTAACTAACTCAAAGAGTGTTATAGTAGGTATATCAGGTGGTCTTGATTCTACACTTGCTTTACTATCTGCGTATAAAGCATTTAAACGTTTAAAAAGAGATTTAAAAGATATTATTGCAATTACTATGCCAGGTTTAGGTACTAGCACTAGAACTAAGACTAATGCGGATGTATTAATGGAAAAACTAGGTGTAACACGTAGAGAAATATCAATAGAAAAGGCTGTATTAAGCCATTTTGAAGATATTAATCATGATAAAGATAATTTAAATGTAACTTATGAGAATGCTCAAGCTAGAATTCGTACATTAATTTTAATGGATGTAGCTAATGATAATAATGGTATTGTATTAGGCACAGGTGATATGTCTGAAATAGCTTTAGGTTGGGCTACTTATAATGGAGATCAAATGAGTATGTATAATGTTAATTCAAATATTCCAAAGACTTTAGTTAAGTTTATGGTTAAATGTTATGCAGATTATGAATTTAAAGATTGTAAATCTACATTATATGACATTATAGATACACCTATATCTCCTGAGCTTAAGAAAGATCAAAAGACAGAAGATACTGTTGGAAAATATGAAATTAATGATTTCATTTTATATAACTATTTAGAAAATGGTTATACAGTTGAAAAGATTAATTATTTACTTGGAAAAGCTTTTGATATTGATGGCACTAGCTATATTAAAAATTTCTTTAATAGATTTTATAGTCAACAATTTAAGAGAGAAGCTTCTCCTGATGGAATAAGAGTATTTGATATGGCATTAGATCCTAGAAGTGGATTTGTTATGCCAAGTGATGTATTAAGGAGAATAAAATAATGAAAGTAATATTAGGATTATCAGGTGGAGTTGATTCAGCTGTAGCTGCGATAAATTTAATAAATGATGGCTATGAAGTTGAAGGCGCATTTATGCGTAACTGGGACTCTATGCTTAATAATGACATCTTAGGTAATCCTAATGACTTTAATGATGTTTGTCCACAAGAAAAGGACTATATGGATGCTTTAGATGTTGCGAACAAATTAGGCATCAAATTACATAGAATAGATTTTGTAAGTGAATATTGGGATAAAGTATTTTCATACTTTTTAGAGGAATATAAAAAGGGTAGAACACCTAACCCTGATATTTTATGTAATAAAGAAATCAAATTTAAGTGCTTTTTAGATTTTGCGATGAAACAAAATGCAGATTATATAGCAATGGGTCATTATGCTAATGTTAAGCATACTGATCATGGTTCTTATTTGCTTCGCGCAAAAGATAACAATAAAGACCAAACATATTTCTTGTGCCAATTAACTAGCGATCAGTTAGATAAAGCACTATTTCCAATAGGAGATATGATAAAACCTGATGTAAGAAAAAAAGCACTAGAATATAATTTAAATGTTGCGAAAAAGAAAGATTCTACAGGCATTTGTTTTATAGGTGAAAGAAGATTTAATGAATTCTTATCTAATTATCTACCTGCTAAACCTGGTAATATGGTTTTACTTGATGGAACTGTTATGGGGAGACATGACGGGTTAATGTATTATACTATAGGGCAACGTAAAGGTATAAAGATAGGTGGATTAAATAATTTTGATAATGATGCTTGGTTTGTACTAGGTAAAAACCTAGAAAAAAATGAGCTTATAATAGGCCAAGGCTTTGATAATGAATACCTATATTCAAATAGGTGTATACTTGAAAATGTTAATTTTATTAATGGAGAATACCTTGGAAAATGTACAGCTAAGTTTAGATATCGTCAACCTGATAATGATGTAGAAATCTCATATTTAGGCGATAATTTATATGAAGTAAAATACGATCATGTAAGAGCCGTAACTCCAGGACAAGCTTGTGTACTTTATAATGGGGAAATTTGTCTTGGTGGTGGAACTATAAAAGAAGTATTTATGAACGAAGAAAAAAGAATGTATTAAGGAGGGAGCTTATGAAGATATTACATACAGCAGATCTACATTTAGGTAAGATGCTAAATGGATATTCATTACTAGAAGATCAAGAATATATCATTAAGAAAATTGAAGATATTATTTTAGCTAATAATGTAGATGTTGTTGTTATTGCTGGTGATATCTTCGATAGAGCAATCGCAAGTAAGGAAGCACTAGACTTATTTGGTGATTTCTTAAACTTCTTAAATAAGAATAAAAAATATCTAATTTCTATACTTGGTAATCATGATGGTGATAGAGTTGCATATTTAAATCACATTTTAAAATACAATAATATCCACATCATTGATGAACCACAAAAAGTAAAAATAGATAATTGTATTTTTAGTTGTATTCCTTATAGAAACATTCATCAATTTAAAGATTACTATAATGAAGATTTTAAAACACTAGAAGAAGCATATAAATATGTCTTAGATGACTTTGGTTACGATTCTAGTTGTTTTAATATGCTTGTTGCGCATGATTATTTCACATACAATATGGAAAAATTAATCGAAAGTGAATCAGAGATTAATTATAATGTAGGTGGTTTAGATTACTTAGATGTTTTAATGTTTAAAGACTATGATTATGTAGCACTAGGACATATGCATACAAGTCAGAAGGTTGGTTTAGATAATTTTAGATATAGTGGATCTATTCTAAAATATTCATTCTCTGAAGTTAATAGTAATAAAAGTGTAGTTATAGTTGATTCAGAAACTAAAGAATTTAATTTAGTGCCTTTAACTCCAAAAAGAGATTTAGTTGATATAAAAGGAACAGTTGAAGAATTGACTAATGAAGTCTTCTATAAAAACTATAATTATAAAACAGATTTCTTTAGAGCAATACTTCCAACAAATGAAGTTAATGCTTATTTTAGCCTAAAAGCAATCTATCCATATTTAATGGAAATAAAAATAGAGGAAGCTAAAGAGACTAAAAGAGTGTTAGAAAAGAAAATAGCTCAAGAAAAGGATTATTTAGAATTATTTTCTATGTTTTATAACGAAATGGAAAATAAAGAAATATCTTTAGAAGAAAAAGAAATAGTTAAAAAATATCTTATAGGGGGTGGAGAAGAATGAAATTCTTAAAGCTTACTATGCAAGCATTTGGCCCTTATAAAGAAAAAGAGGTTATAGATTTTACAAATCTAAATAAGGATGGTTTATTTTTAATCACAGGTCCTACAGGTAGTGGAAAGACATCAATTTTTGATGCGATTTGTTATGCCTTATATGGTTCACTAAGTAGTAGTAGTAGTTCTAAAGAGCGTATACGTAGTAATTATGTTGATGAAAATACTCCTACATATATTGAATTAGAGTTTAGTCTATCAAATGAAAATTATCTAATTTATAGACGCCCTGATCAAAGAGCTTATAAAGCTGAAACTAATAGAGTTAGTAATATAAGCCATGAAGCAAGATTAGAATGTAATGGAAAATTAATATCTAGTAGTGTTAGTGAAATAGATAATATTATACCTAATTTATTTGGTTTAACATGCGATATGTTTAGACAAGTAGTTATGTTACCACAAAATGAGTTTCAAACATTACTACGCGCTAATACCACTGAAAGACAACCTGTATTTAGAAACATCTTTAAAACTAAACCACTATTTGATTTTCAAGAGCGCATTAAAAAAGATTGTGATATTAAAACAAAAGAGATTGAAGAAAAGGTTGCCATACTTAATACTTTAATATCTCATGTTGATGAAAGATATAAAGATTTAGATATCAAAATAATGCAAAATTATAATGATATCATTAATGAAATTGATTCATTAAGTAGTGAGAAAGAGGCTCTACGAAGCGAAAAGAAGGAAAAGTATGATAATTTAGTTTTAAAGAATAAAGAGTTAAATGAAAAGTATCAATCCCTTGAAAAACTAAACGAACAAATAGAAGAATATAATCTAGCAAAAATAGAATTAGATAAACTAAATAATGATAATCTAATAGCAAATTATAGAACTGTTTTAGAAAAATCTAATAATGCTTCTAGACTTAAAAAAGCTATGGAAGCACTAGATTTAGAAAAACAAAATATCACTAATTTAGAAGAAAGTATTAAAAATCTAGAGCTAGAAGAAAAAAGACAAAACGAAATCAAAAATGAATTTGCGACTAAAAAGCTAGAACTAGAAAATAATAGAAGTGATATAGAATCTATTAGAGAAACTAGGATTAAGCTAAATCAAGAAAAAGAATCCGCATCAAAATTTAAAGAATTAAATGATTTATTCTTAAAGCTTGATGCTGATTTAAATGACTATAATATAGATAGAGATAACTTTATTGAAGAAAAAGATGCTTTAAAAATAGATTTAGATAAACTAAATGAAGTTGTTAAAGACTTAGAAAGCAAATTAGAAAATGTATCTCAACTATATAAAGAAAAACAAGATAAGAAAGATGAATTGGATCACTTTAAAGACATTAAGAAAAAGCTTGAAAGTAAAATTGATTATATCGAAAAGATAAGAGGCTTTGATGCTTCTATTAATGAGCTTAGAAGAGAAACGCTTGAATTATCTAATACAAAAGCTATAACTGAAAAGAAGCTAAAGCTTAATAGGGCATCTGAGTTTGCGCATAATTTAACTAATGGTATGCCTTGCCCTGTATGTGGAGCAACAGAACACCCTAATTTAGCTATTTTTGACTGCGATGTCACACAAGATGATTATAATAAGATAGTATCTGATATCGCTAAAGCTAATGCGGATATGGATATGATTTATGCGAAGAAAAAAGAAGTTGTTGATGAAAGAATCAAAATTGAAGACTTCTTAGCGGAAGATCCACTAGTTAATGAATATGATTTAGATTTAGATAATATTGATGAATATATCGGTAACTACAACATGGCTATTAATGATTTGGATGAAAGAATTAATAGGCATAATGAAATAAATGAAGAATATTTAGCTGAAAAAGGAAAGCTAGATGAACTAAATGAAAAAATAAATAAAATTGATGAAGATATCAAAAAAATAGATTTGGATAATGCAAATAGAGTTGAAGAATTAAATAAGACTAAAATTAAACTTGAATTATATCCTAATACAAGAAAACTTGAAGAAATTGAAGATGAAATTAATGCTCTAACAGAAAAGATTAATAACTTTGAAGCATTAGTTAAACAATATTCTACTGGTGAAGTAGATGCCTTAAATGAAATTATTGAAATAGGTAAAAAAGTTTCAAGTATTAAAAATGATATAAGCGCAGCTATTGCTAAAAAGGATGTATATCAAAAAGAAATAGATGAATTAAAAGCTTTATTTAGTAGTGATGAAGAATTTAATTTATGTCTAAATACTAATTATGATGAAATAACAGAATATGTTAGAAATTATGATTCTAGATATGCTATTGCAACT
>JAILIR010000033.1 GCA_024695185.1 bacterium
TAATGAACTATCCAAATAAGAAACAGACAAATAATACATTACAAAAAATTAAATCAAATAGTAATAGAGGTATGAATCTCGAAGAAGATTTGAATATTACTAATGAATATTATTTAAATAATGATATTGCTAATATTCATAAAAAGCCTACACCAATACAGGTTGTTGATGTAAGTTATCCTTCAAGAGAAAAGTGTATGATTACAAAAGCATTTTATAAAGTTCCTTCTACTACTGACTATAATGGTATTTATAAAGGAAAATATATTGACTTTGAAGCAAAAGAAACAAAGTCGAAAACTTCTTTTCCACTAAGAAATATACATGATCACCAAATAGAACATTTAAAATCTATTACTAAGCATGGTGGAATTGGCTTTCTAATCATTTCTTTTACAGAATATAGCGAATGTTTCTTAGTTATGATAGACTTTGTTTTAAAGTATGTAGATGGTCCTACAAAGTCTATTCCATACAAAGATTTAAAGGAAAATTGTCCAATTATTAAGTATGGATATATGCCTAGATTAGACTATTTAAGTGTTTTAGAAAGTATACTAAAGATAAACTTTTAGTCTCAATTGTAAAAAAAATTTGAAAAAAGTATTGACAAATAGAAAAAAAGGTTGTAATATGATTGTACAAAGATGAGATCGCCAGTCCATCTTTCGGTATAAGAAGTCTTCATAGGGGCTCTGAAAGCGACCTGCTAGAGCGTGAAGACTTTTTTATTTGTAAAAAGGAGAAAAATTATGGAAAAAATATTATTTATTAATTCGTGTTATAATTATGAAAAATCAAGAACATTATATTTAGCAAATAAAATATTTGAAAAATTTGATATTGATAGCAATTTTGATTTTGAAGAAATAAAAATTAAAGATTTACATCTTCTTCCTTTATCAGAAGAAAGAATAAAAACTAGATTTAATTTAGCAAACAAACATTTATTTGATATGGATATGTTAACATATTCTAAAAAAATTTTAAGTTCAGATATAGTAGTTATTGCAGCACCATTCTATGATTATTCATATCCTAGTATATTAAAACTATTTATTGAAAACATAAGTGTACCAAACCTAATGTATAATTATTCTAAAGATGGCTATGAAGGTTATGCTAGAGGTAGAAAATTCATTTATATATCTACTCGTGGAGCAAATCTACCTGATAGCGAAGATTTCGGTTTCTTAAGTTTAGATAGAATGTTTACTTTATTTGGTTTTAAAGAAACACAATTAATCGGTTTTGGTGGAACTGATTTTTATGAAGATCCATACAAAGAAATAGATAAATATGTTGAAACATTAAAGAATCCATTCTAATTTGACACATTATTATTGTGTTATAATTTAATTGCGATGAATTTTGCTTAAAAATGAAAGGGATAGGCGGCAACCTATCCCTTTCGCTTTTGGATATGATGAATTTTTGTTCCATTTTTATTTTAAATAAAAAAAGGCTAAATTTAGCCTTTTTATTTTTTTATTTATTTCCAAGTAATTTAACTAAAACTGCCTTTTGTGCATGTAATCTATTTTCAGCTTCTTCGAAAATTTCATCAGCATGTTTTTCAAATACTTCTTCAGTTATTTCTTCTCCTCTATGAGCAGGTAAACAGTGTAGTACTAAGCACTTATCATGAGTATAGCTCATTAGTTTTGAATCAACTTGATATTCTTTGAATGTTTTCTTTCTTTCTTCAATTTCAGCTTCCATACCCATACTACTCCATACATCTGTATAAATAGCATCAGCATCTTTTGCAGCTTCATAGATATCTGTTGTTAGTAAGAAATCAGGATTTCCTTTTGCAAAATCTAATACTTCTTTATCCGGTTCATAGCCTTTAGGACTTGCTACAGCAATCTTCATGCCCATTTTTAAGCATCCTACGATTAATGAGTTAGCCATATTGTTACCATCACCAATGAAAGCTAATTTTAAGCCTTTTAATTTTCCTTTATATTCTTTAATAGTCATTAAATCAGCTAATACTTGACATGGATGAGCAAAATCAGTTAAACCATTAATAATTGGAATAGAACCATATTTAGCCAAATCTTCTACTTCTTTTTGTTCAAAAGTTCTAATCATAATACCATCAAGATATCTTGATAATACTCTTGCTGTATCTTGAATTGGTTCACCACGTCCAATTTGTAAATCTCTAGGTGATAAGAATAAGGCATCTCCACCTAATTGATACATTCCTACTTCAAAGCTTACTCTTGTTCTGGTTGATGATTTTTGGAAAATCATACCTAAAGTTTTTCCTTCTAAGTATTTATGCTTAATTCCATTTTTTTGTTCATACTTAAGTTGATCAGCTAAATTTAAAATATCAACAATATCTTCTGTAGTTAAATCTAATAATTTAAGTAAATGCTTCATAATTATTCCTCCACTACTTTTTTAAATATTTTTAATCCCTCTTCTAGTTCAGTTGTTGAAATGTTTAGAGGTGGTAAGAATCTAATCTTATCCTTTGCTGTAAGACAAATTAAACCATTTTCAAGGCACTTTGAAACGATATCTCTAGCAGGCTTATTGCATTTAATTCCAATCATCATACCCATACCAGAAACAGATTCAACATTCTTAATACCTTTACAGTATTCCATAATGTATTGTCCCTTAAGTTTTACAGCATCTAAGAATTCATCATTTAATCTTTCAATAATTGACAATGCTCCAGCAGTAACAATAGGGTTACCTCCAAATGTAGTCGCATGGTCACCAAAGCCTAAAACTTTTTCTGTTTTTTCATTAAATAGTATAGCACCTAGAGGTAGTCCTCCACCTATACCCTTAGCTGTAGTAACGATATCAGGATTAATACCAAATCCTTGATATGCATATAAGTAACCAGTTCTACCATTACCTGTTTGAACTTCATCTATAATTAGTATTAAATCTTTTTCTTTAGCGATTTTTTCTACATTCTTAACAAACTCTTTATCTAGTGGTAATACGCCACCTTCACCTTGAACAAGCTCCATCATAATAGCACATGTGTTTTCATTAATATGTGCTTTTACATCTTCTATATCATTTGCTTTAGCATATGTAAAGCCTTCAGTAAATGGATAGAAATTCTTATGGAATACATCTTGTCCTGTAGCCTTTAAAGTTGTAATTGTTCTACCATGGAATGAATTAACAAGTGTAATTATTTCACTTCTAGCTTCATTATATTTATCATGTGAATATTTTCTTGCTGTTTTAATAGCACCTTCATTTGCTTCAGCACCAGAGTTCGCAAAGAATACCTTTTTCATTCCTGTTTTAGCGCATAACATATGAGCTAATTGTGCTTGAGGTAATGTGTAATATAAATTAGACATATGTGATAATCTATTAGCTTGTTCTGTTATAGCTTTAACCCATTCATCATCACTTACACCAAAGGCATTTACACCAATACCTGTAGAAAAATCAATATATTTTTTATCATTAAAATCATATAGTGTAGCACCCTTACCAGATTTAAAAGCTACATTAAATCTATTATAAGTGTTAGCAATATATGTATTATCTAACTTTTTTATTTCATCAAACATAATTATCTCCCCTTAAACATAGTACCAATACCTTCATCAGTTAGTACTTCTATTAAAATAGAATGAGGTACTCTACCATCGATAATAAATGATTTATTAACTCCTCTTCTAATTGCATCTACACAGCAATCTACCTTAGGAATCATTCCACCACTAATTATTCCATCATTAATTAATTCTTTTACTTCACTAACATTAACACTTGTGATTAAGCTATTTGGATCATTAACATCACGAAGTAAACCAATAATATCTGTCATAGAGATTAAACTTTCAGCCTTTAATTCACCAGCTATACGACTAGCTGCTGTATCTGCATTAACATTATATGTATTTCCTTCTCTATCACAACCAACTGTAGAAATTACAGGGATATAACCATTATTTAAGGCATCAAAAATAATCTTAGGATTAATTTCTGTAATTTCACCTACAAAGCCATGAACATCATCTAACTTTTTAGTGATAATCATTTCGCCATCAGTACCACATAAGCCTAAAGCTTTTCCGCCTTTTTCGTTAATCATTTGTACTAATGATTTATTTACCTTGCCAGCTAAAACCATTTGAACTATATCCATAGTTTCTTTATCAGTAACTCTTAAGCCATCAATAAATTCACTTTTCTTATTAATCTTCTTAAGCATATCATTAATTTCAGGCCCACCACCATGAACTAATACTACTTTAATACCTATTAAACTAAGTAATACAACATCACCCATTACGGCTTCTTTTAATTCATCATTAATCATAGCATTTCCACCATATTTAACAACGATAATCTTTCCATAATATTTTTGGATATATGGTAATGCTTGTATTAGAATACTTGCTTTTAAATCACTAGTTACTTTCATAGTATCCTCCTTAAGATCTATAATCTCCATTGATCTTAACATATTCATAAGTTAAGTCACATCCAAATGCTTCAGCACTATAGCTTCCGCTATTTAAATTAACATCAATAAATATATCTTTTTCAAGTAAAATTTCTTTTGCAATTTCTTCGCTAAATGGTACACCTAAGCCATTTTTACATACTGGAATAGTTCCTTTAGAACTTCTAAATGCTACATCAATTTTTAAGACATCAATATCTTCTAAAGTATAACCAATAGCACATAAAACTCTACCCCAGTTAGCATCAGAGCCGAATATTGCACACTTTAATAAGTTGGATGATATTACTGATTTAGCAATCTTTCTAGCTTGATCTTTTGTCTTAGCTCCACTTAAAGAGCAAGTTAAGCTACGACTAGCACCTTCACCATCAGCAGCAATCATCTTGCATAATGTTTTTGTTACCATATTAAGTGCCTTAGCAAATTCAGGTAATGTCTTTTCATCTATTTCTTTATTACCTGCCATACCATTAGCAAGAACTGTAACCATATCGTTAGTTGATGTATCTCCATCAACACTAACCATATTGAATGTATCTAAAATATCTTCTGATAATGTTTTTTGTAACAATTTTGGACTAATATTACAATCTGTAGTAATGAATACTAACATTGTAGCCATATTTGGATTAATCATGCCACTACCTTTAGCAATACCACCAATATGACACTTAACACCATCAATTTCAAATTCAACAGCAATTGTCTTTTGCTTTGTATCAGTAGTCATAATTGCAAGGTTAGCTTCTTCAGATGTACCCTTATCAAGGGCATCCACTAACATTGGTACACCAATTTCAAATGGTTTGATATCCATTTCTTGACCAATAACACCTGTTGATGCAATTACAATATCATTTTCTTTAATGCCAAGCTTATTAGCAAGTAGCTTACAAGTTTCATTAGCAATATCCATACCATTGATATTACAAGTATTTGCATTACCACTATTACAAATGATAGCTTGTGCATAACCATCAGAGATATGATTCTTTGTAACTACAAGTGGTGCACCCTTAACTAAGTTCTTAGTATAAGTAGCCGCTGCACTGCATCGCTTTTCTGAATAAATTAATGCTATATCTAATTTGTCTTTATTTTTTCTAATTCCGCAGTGTACTCCACTAGCCTTAAATCCTTTGGCTGCTAAAACGCCACCATCTATAACTTTCATAATTAGCCTCCTATAATTCTAATGAATAGCCATAATCTAAGTTTAACTTAATATTCATAAGTTCAATTGCTGCACCACTTGCACCCTTACCTAGGTTATCAAGACATGCAACAATATTAATACGTTCTTCATTACCTGAAATATATATTTCTAGGTAATCTTTACCTGATAAGTGTTTTGCACTTAAAAAGCCTGATTCTGTGCCATTATCTAAATATGGCATAACTCTAACAAATTTATTATCTCCATAATATTTTAAAAACATTTCTTGTAACTGTTTTGGAGTTACTTTTGTTTTTAAATTGCTTACCTCTAGTGGTATATCAACAAGCATTCCTGAATAGAAATTGCATACATAAGGATTAAATAAAGGTTTATGATCTAATCCTGATATAATCATCATTTCTTTTAAATGCTTATGATTTTGACTCATACCATATAAGCGGGGAGCTTCGAGCTCAGAATCTCCTGAACTCTGGTATTGCTCAATACCCTTTTTACCAGCACCGCTATAACCGCTTATAGCATTAGCACTTACTTGATAGTTCTTATCGATAATACCTAACTTTAGTAATGGATAAACTATTGAAAGGAATCCTGATGCATAACATCCAGGTACCGCAATAAGCTTGCTTGTTTTAATTTTATCCTCTAATATTTTATCTAGCTCAGGAAAACCATATGCCCAATTAGGGTCTGTTCTATGAGCTGTTGATGTATCAATAATAACTGTATTAGGGTTTGTTATTAACTTAGCTGATTCAATAGCTGCATCATCAGGTAGACACAAGAATACGATATCAGCTTGATTCATTATTTTTTGTTTTTCAACGGGATCTTTTCTTAAGGCTTCATCTATTTCAAGAAGTTCGATATCATTTCTTTTTTCGAATCTTTCAAATATCTTTAAGCCTGTAGTTCCACTTTTACCATCTATAAATACTTTTACCATATTACTTACCCAATTCTTCTTCAATTAGTTTTATTTGTTTTAAAACCATATCCTTACCTGTGCCACCAAATGATAATCTTTTAGCTGCGCAGTTTTTTAAATCAATAGCTTCATAAACATCTTCACTAATTAAATTTGAATATTCCTTATATTTTTCTAGTTTTATTTCATCAAGTGTTACATTATTTTTAATTGAATCTAGTACAATACTTCCAGTTAATTTATAGGCATCTCTAAATGGCATGCCCTTTTTAGCTAGATAGTCAGCTAAATCTGTTGCATTAATGAAGCCTTTCTTAGCTGCATTATACATATTATCTTTTAAGAAAGTGCTTGTCTTTAACATTGGTGTAAAGATACTTAAGCATACCTTAACTGTATCTATACTATCAAATAATAACTCTTTATCTTCTTGCATATCTTTATTGTATGCTAGAGGGATACCCTTAAGCATTGTAAGTAGTGCCATTAAATTACCATAAGCTCTACCTGTTTTACCTCTAACAAGTTCAGCAATATCAGGATTCTTCTTTTGTGGCATTATTGATGAGCCAGTAGCAAAGCTATCATCCAGCTCCATAAATTTGAATTCCCAACTACACCATAAAATTATTTCCTCAGAGAATCTTGATAAGTGCATCATAATTAAGCTAATTGCACTTGCTAGTTCAACAGCAAAATCTCTATCACTTACACTATCAATTGAATTAAGTGTCACATTATTAAAGCCTAATTTGTCTGCTACCATGAATCTATCGATATTATGAGTAGTTCCAGCAAGGGCTGCTGCACCTAGTGGCATATAATCAGTTCTTTTATAACAATCATTTAATCTATCTAAATCACGCATTAACATATTCGCATATGCTAATAATTGATGAGATAAAAGTATTGGTTGAGCTCTTTGCAAATGAGTATATCCTGGCATAATTAAATCGATATTTACTTTAGAGATTTCTAAAATAGTTTCAATTAAACTCTTAACTAAGCCTTTTATCTCAACTATACTATTCTTACAATACATTCTAAAGTCAAGTGCTACTTGGTCATTTCTACTTCTAGCTGTATGAAGTTTTTTACCTGTATCACCAATTCTTTTTGTTAGCTCTTCTTCAACAAACATATGAATATCTTCAGCTTCATAGTTTATTTCTAACTTATCATTTTCTAAATCATTTAATATTTCTTCTAAAGTTTTAATAATTAAATCTGCATCATTTTCTCCTATGATACCACACTTACCTAACATAAAGGCATGGGCCATAGAACCAGTTATATCTTCTTTATACATTCTACTATCAATATGGATTGATGCGTTAAAATCATTTACTTCTTTATTTTCTTCTTTGCTAAAACGTCCTGCCCACATTTTCATACGAAAACTCCTCCTTTATGTTAGATAAGCCCAGTATTACTGGGCAAATCAATTATTTTAATTTCTTTTGATTTAATAATGCTTTTAACTTAATAGGTAGACCATATAAGTTAATGAATCCAGCTGAATCAGCTTGCTCATAAACATCATCTTCACCAAATGTTGCTACTTCTTCTGAATATAGTGAATAATGTGATGTAATAGATGCAGGAATGATGTTTCCTTTATATAGTTTAACCTTTACACTACCTGTAACTGTTTCTTGAGTCTTATCAACGAATGCTGATAGAGCTTCTCTAAGTGGTGTAAACCATTTACCATTGTATACTAATTCAGCAAATTCAATAGCAATTCTTTGTTTGAAGTGTTGAGTATCTCTTTCAAGTGTAATTGATTCTAGTAATTCATGTGCATCATAGATGATAGCTCCACCTGGAGTTTCATAAACACCACGGCTCTTCATACCAACTAATCTATTTTCAACCATATCAACTAGACCGATACCGTTATCTCCACCAAGTTTATTTAATTTTTGAACTAATTCAGTTGCACTCATCTTCTTACCATCAAGTCCAACTGGCTTACCTTTTTCAAAATCAATT
>JAILIR010000047.1 GCA_024695185.1 bacterium
CGATTATTTAGATTACTAAAAAATGACTTTTTGGCATTAAATTTTATATTTTATATATAATATAAAAATAAAATATTGCATTATAAGTCATTTTTTTGTATAATTTTAATGTATTAAATTAGAAAGAAGGATGATTATTTATGGGAAGAGCACATGAAGTACGTGCAGCATCAATGGCTAAAACAGCCGCAGTAAAATCAAAATTATATGCAAAATATGGAAAAGAATTATATATGGCAGCTAAAGGAAACCCTGACCCAGTAAACAACCTTGCCTTAAGAGGTGTTGTTGCTAGAGCTAAAAAGGATCAAGTTCCTGCTGATGTTATAAAAAGAGCAATTGAAAAAGCAGCTGGTGGATCACAAGAATCTTATATCTACAAGAGATTTGAAGGATTTGGACACAATAACTCAATGGTTATTGTTGACTGCTTAACTGATAATGGAAATAGAACAGCCGCTACAATTCCAACTATTTTCTCAAAATGTGGAATTAAAATGGGTGTACCTGGCTGTGCAGCTCATAGTTTCAAAAATGAAGCTAGATTCACTTTTGAAGGTAAAACTGAAGATGAAGTACTTGAAATCTTACTTATGGCTGACTGTGATGTAGATGAAGTTACAGTTGATGAAGATGGATGGGTAACAGTTACAGCTAAACCAGAAGCTTACAATGCAGTTAGAACAGCATTAACTGATGCTGATCCAGAAATCAAATTTGATGATGACAAAATTACTTGGACTCCAAATGATTATGTAGATTTAGAAGCAGAACAAATGGAAAAGTTCCAAAGATTTTTAGATATGCTTGAAGATAACGAGGATGTTCAAGATGTATATCATAATGTAAACTTACCTGTTGAAGAGGAAGAAGAATAAAAGACGGCTTAAATGCCGTTTTTATTTCTAAAAAAGGAGATTATTATGAAAAAAGGATATTTAATTGCCTTAATACCTTTATGTCTATTATTCTTTGGATGTAAAAAGAAAACAACTAAAAATAGTAGCACAGATAACACTAAAATAACTACTAAAAGTGATACAAAGGTTACTACAGAAAACAAAACAACAAACAATTATGAAGAATTATTAAAAGATTTCTATTATGAAATTAATGGTAATGAAGTAATTTTGCTTGGAATTAAAGATGAAAATGTAAAAGAATTAGTTATTCCTGAAGGTGTAACAAGAATAAAGTATAATAGAAATGATCATACATATAACGCATTTAGGTGGTTACCTAATCTAATGAAAATCACATTACCAGAGTCTTTAGAAGTAATTGATAAGACAGCTTTTGCTGGATGTGAAAAATTAGTAGAAATTTATAATTTATCTAAAACTTATGAATTAGATGTTGATGATAATGATGATTCATATATTACTGAATATGCCTATGAAGTACATGATAGTTTAGATGAACCATCAATAATAGTTGAAGATGATAATTATATTTTCTTAAATAATGGCTATGATAGTGTATTATATGAATATAAAGGAAATGATTTTTTCGTTAAAACACCTAATAATTATATTTATGAAGGTGAAACAATCTATCGTTATGATATAGCTCCTTATGCATTCTATAAAAAAGATTTAGTAACTTTAGAATTATCAAATGCCGTTAGAAAAATTGGTAAATATGCTTTTGGAGGATGTTATAACTTAAGCCAAGTTATAGTAGGACAAAATGTTAGTTCTATAGAAAGTCTAGCATTTGGTAGTGATAATAGAACAGACGAACAATATACTGTAGGTATGTATAATGAATGTAATAGATTAGTTGAAGTAATCAATAAATCTGATTTAACAATTGAAAAAGGCAACAAGACAAATGGACGTATTGCCAAAAATGCTTTAAATGTTATTGATGATATAGCTAATTCATCTATTGTTATAAAGGATGACTTTGTATTCTACGTAGGTGATGAAGATGTTTATTTAACTTGTTATTTTGGTGATGATGTGACAGTTACTACACCTGATAATTTTACATATAATGATACTTTAATAGATTCATATATTATAAAGTCTTATGCATTAGGCTATAGAAAGAATATGAAAAAATTAGTTATATCTGATGCGGCTACAGTAATTCAATATGGAGCAATCTATAGCGGCCAATTTGATAGAAATAATGAAACAGTAGAAGAAATAGTTATAGGAAACAATGTAACATTTATTCAATCAAATGCCTTTACTGAGTCATATGTGTTAAAAAAATTAACTCTTGGTAGTAAAGTCAAAAATATAAAAATAGGTTCATTTTCTTATTGTTCTGAACTAACAGAGGTAGTTATTTTATCTGTAGAAACATTAGAGTTAGATGAAGAATCATTTTACAAACCAAACAATTCAGATTATAAGCCAATAGAAAGAGTATTCTTTAAAGGCACTAAAGAAACATGGGATAATTGGCCAAGTGATGAAAAAGGAACCAATAATAGCCAATTATTCAATGCTACAATTTATTTTTATAGCGAAGAAAAGCCAACTATAGATGGAAATTACTGGGTTATAGTAAATGATGAGATAGTTATATGGGAAAAAGCAGAATAATATTTAGGATAAAATAATGGATTTTAAAAAATTAACATTTAACGAATTAGAATTAGTAAAAGAATTTCTAAATAAAAAAGATTTAGAAGCATGTTATTACACTATTGGTGGAATATACATGTGGATAGATTGTTACAATTATGAATGTTATTATGATAAAGACACTTTTATCATAAAAACAAATGTAGGGTACTTATATCCTTTAGGAAATATAGAAAAAGGATTAGAATTAATAAAAAAAGAAACTAATACTATAACTGTAGTACCTGAAAATGAATTAGATTTAATTAGTTATAAGGAAAAAGAAGAATTAACTGATTA
>JAILIR010000057.1 GCA_024695185.1 bacterium
TGAAGTGAACCCAAAAAGTTAGACAAATTAATAAAAAGACTGATTAGAGGATTGAATCCTGTATTGCACAGGACTCAGTCCTTTTAATTTTAACTTGATTCTTTTGTTGTTGTAATAATATATGTAATTGTCTATTGATTCCATTAATTCTTCAACACTTTCATATGTATAACCATAATACATTTCACATTTCATTCTTCCAAAGAAGTTCTCTATGATTGAATTGTCAAGACAGTTTCCTTTTCTTGACATAGATTGAATTATTTCATTATTTAATAATAGTTTTTGAATTCCTTTATGTTGGTATTGCCATCCTTGATCTGAGTGTAATATTGGATGAGACTCCTTTGGTAATATATCAATTAATTGTTTAAACATATTTTTCACTAATGGTAAATTTGGTTGTGTCGAATAACTGTAAGCTATTATTTCGCTATTAAACATATCTATAACTGGAGATAAATATACTTTGTATTCCCCAACCTTAAATTCAGTCACATCTGTGGCTAATTTTTCGTATGGTTTATTTGCCTCAAAATTTCTATATTCATATAGTTTCCCTTTATCATTAATTCTTTTTTCTAACAATAAATTTGATGCTATTTTTCCTATTTGTCCTTTATAAGAGTTATATCTACTTACTCCTTTATATTGAGGTCTAATCCCTAATAATCGCATTATTCTGAGAATTTTCTTATGATTGACTGGATTGTTTTTGTGTTTTTCTAGTGAATTAATATCCAATGTAATCCTTCTATATCCATATTTTGGATTCTCTTCATGAATCTTTTTTATTTCATCTTCAATAAAAGTATCTTTATTGTTATTTTTGTTTAAATAATAGTAATACGTACTTCTTGGAATTTCTGCTAATTTAAGTAGTTCATTAACTGGATATTTTGCACTTAGCTCCTGAACTACTTGTGAGATTTCTTTTCTCTTTGCTCTCTTTCGGATACTAAGGCATTCAATTTTTTTAAGAATTCATTCTCCATTTCTAATCGTTGGCATTTTTTAATTAAATCTTCCTCAACATTTGGGTCTAATTGCTTTGGCTTTCTCTTTTTGTTAGAATTACATCCTCTGCGTTCAACATAAAATCCTTCATGTCCTTCCTCTAAATATATTCTTTCCCACCTATTTATTAATTCAACATGTGGATACATATGCCCTTTTACATTTTTAAATAAATCAAACTTTATTGCTGTTTCAGTTGGGCATAAATCTTCTTTCAATTTTGTCTCAATTACTTGAATTTTAAATTCAGGACTATATACTTTATTTTTTCTTGCCATAATAAAAGCACCCCTATTCGTTGGTATTGTATCATACTTTTTTAGTATGTCCAACTTTTGGGGTGCATTTCAATATGTAATTCCCTATTTATTATCCTTTTCTAATTCAACTACATCCCATTTATGATCTAAAATGTTATAAACATCTGTAACTCCGTTTTCTTTTAAACCAACCTTTTTATAACACTTATATGCAGCCGTATTATCCTTAAATACTCTTAAGTTAACACTATCAGATTTATATTTGTTAAAGGCTAGGTTAATGGCTAATTTTAGCATTTTTTCACCATATCCTAATCCTCTTTTATTTGGATCTAGTATAACAAAACCTATAGTTAAATCATTAACACTTTCTACTCTATATCTTAAAGTGAAAAAGCCTACTACTTCATTATCTAGTTTAACAACATAAGGATAGAATAGCTTTGAACTCTTTAGTTCTTTTATTCTTTTATTAAATGCTTCAACAGTTATAGGATAATCACCTAATACACCTGCGCTCCATCTATAGAAAGATTCTATATCAGTTGTCCAGCTTAATATTTTTTCAATATATGAGCTATTAAATGGTTTAATTATTAATTCGTCATTCATTATAAGACCTTCTTTAAATACATTCCTGTATAACTCTTTTTACATTTTATGATTTCTTCAGGTGTTCCAGTAGCCATAACAGTACCTCCACCATTACCACCTTCAGGACCTAAATCAATAACATAATCAGCACACTTAATCATGTCTAAATTATGTTCAATAACAATTACACTTCCACCTAAATCTACTATCTTTTGTAATACTTCTATTATCTTTCTTACATCATAAGCATGTAAGCCTGTTGTAGGTTCATCTAGAATATATAATGTTTTACTAGTGATTCGTTTTTGTAGCTCACTAGCAAGCTTAACTCTTTGTGCTTCACCACCAGATAGTGTTGGAGCTGGTTGGCCTAGCTTCATATAGCCTAAGCCTACTTCTTTAAGTGTTTGTAGCTTTGCTTTTATTTTTGGTTGATTAATAAATAAATCATAAGCTTCATCAATAGTTAAATCTAAGACATCGCTTATATTTTTACCCTTAAACTTTATCTCTAAAGTTTCACTATTGTATCTCTTTCCTTTACATATGTTACAAGGAACATATACATCAGGTAAAAATTGCATACTTATGCGCTTTACGCCATCTCCACCACAAGCTTCACAGCGTCCACCTTTGACGTTAAATGAGAATCTTCCTTTATCAAAACCTCTCATTTTAGCGTCATTAGTTTGACTAAATAAATCTCTTATATCATCAAATACTTGAGTATAAGTTGCTGGGTTACTTCTTGGGCTTCTACCTATTGGATCTTGGGATATTTCTACAATCTTTTCAATGTTTTCTATACCTTTAATCTCTTTACAAGCTCCAGCATCAATTTTAACCTTGTATAATTTATTACTAATGTTCTTCATTAGTACTTCATTAACTAAGCTTGATTTACCAGATCCACTTACACCAGTAACACAAATAAATGTATTGAGTGGGAATTTAACATTTATATTTTTCAAGTTGTTACAAGAAGCACCTATAACCTCTAAGTATTTATCATTTGGTTTTCTTCTATTTTTAGGTACATCTATTTTTTCAACACCACTTAAAAACTTACCAGTGATACTATTAGGATTAGCCATAACCTCAGTTGGTGTACCAGATGCGACTATTTCACCACCATGTACACCTGCATAAGGTCCAACATCAACTATATAGTCACTTCTTCTCATGATTTCATCATCATGTTCTACAACTATTAATGTGTTACCTAAATCACGCATTTTTTCTAGTGAATTAATTAACATATCATTATCTCTTTGATGTAAGCCTATTGATGGTTCATCTAAAACATATAAAATACCTGTAAGTGGTGAACCAATTTGTGTTGCTAGTCTAATACGTTGTGCTTCACCACCAGATAATGAACCAGCACTTCTAGCAAGTGTTAAATATTTAAGACCTACATCCATCAAGAACTTTAGTCTAGATGATATTTCAGACAGTAATAAACTTGAAATTTGACGTTTTTCATCATCAAGCTCTAAATTCATCATGAAATTATAAAAATCATCTATAGGTAGGGCTGTGACATCATAAATATTCTTACCGTTAATAAATACATTAAGCATAGCTTCATTTAATCTCTTACCACCACATGTAGGACAAGTTGTTTCAGCCACAAACTTTTCTAACCATTCTCTAATCCATTCACTTGTTGTTTCAAAGAACCTTCTTTCAAGGTTAGTTAAAATACCTTCAAAGTATTTAGAAGTTTTATTTACTCTACCACTACTAGAAGTGATATTAAAATCTATAATATCCTTACTACCATATAAAACATATTCTTGTTTCTTTCTTTCTATTTTATTAAATGGAATATCCATATTAATATCATAGAACTTACAAACTGTTTTAAGCTCGTTTCTTTGAATATTTTGTTCTTCTTGGTTTTTAATAGGAATGATTGCTCCATCATTAATTGACTTGCTTGGATCAATACATAAAGCTTCACTAATACGTTGTTTGAAGCCTAAGCCTGCACAATCAGGACAAGCACCAAGTGGTGAGTTAAAACTAAACATTGATGGCTCTAAGCTAGGTATAGAATAACCACAATATTTACATGTATAATTACTATTTAGCATTACTTCTTCATCCTTATCTAAATTATAGATAACGACTTTGCCTTGCGCTTTTTTTATACATAGCTCAACTGATTCGAATATTCTAGATTTATTAGAATCTTTAACAACTATTCTATCAATTACAATATAAACATTATGCTTAATGTTTTTATCTAAATTGATTTCATCATCTAAATCATAATTAGTATTATCTATTCTTGCTCTTGTAAAACCATCCTTTAAGGCATCCTCTAAAATCTTTTTATGCGTACCCTTGCTATTAATAGCCATAGGTGCCATAATTTGTATTTTAGAGCCTTCCCCAAGTTTAAGAATAAAGTTAACCATTTCATCAATAGATTGAGCTTCTATTGGCTCATGATGAATAGGACAATATGGAGTACCTATTCTAGCATATAATACTCTTAAATAATCATAGATTTCCGTAACTGTACCTACTGTACTTCTAGGGTTATTAGATGTTGATTTTTGATCAATACTTATAGCTGGTGATAAGCCTTCTATAGAATCTACATCTGGCTTATTCATTCCACCTAAGAACTGTCTAGCATATGTAGATAAGCTTTCTACATAACGCCTTTGTCCTTCTTGATAAATAGTATCAAAGGCTAAACTAGATTTACCAGAACCAGACAAACCAGTCATTACTATTAACTTGTTTTTAGGAAGTTCTAGACTTACATTTTTTAAGTTATTTTCTCTAGCTCCTTTAATAATTATTTTATCCATTATTATTCACCTATCATTTTCTTAAAATCATCTTCATAAATTATTTTAACACCAAGCTCTTTAGCCTTATCATATTTAGAACCTGGTTCACTTCCTACTAATACGTAGTCTGTTTTCTTACTAACACTACTACTTACATTTCCGCCAAGCTTTTCTATTATTTCTTTGGCTTCATCTCTAGTATATGAACTTAGTGTTCCTGTTAGAACTACTTTCATCTTAAAGAATACTCCTTCAGTTACTTCATCTTTAAAGCTCATATTTAAACCTAACTCTTTTAATTCATTAATTAATGCTCTATTCTTTTCATCCTTAAAGTATTCCGTAACAGATAAAGCAATTATTTCACCAACATCAGGGATGTTGTTTAAATCATCAAAAGTTGCTTCCATGATTTTATCCATAGTATCAAACTTCTTACAAATAATTGTTGATACTTTAGAACCTACATGTCTAATACCTAAACCAAATAATAATTTGTCTAAATTGTTTGATTTTGATATTTCAATCGCATCTATTAAGTTTAAGTATTTCTTGATGCCTAAACCTTCTAATCCTACAATATCATCCTTATGATCTTTTAGGTAATATATATCAGATATCTTTCTTATTAGATTCTCTTCATATAGCTGTTCAACAAGCTTTTCACCTAATGTATCAATATTCATAGCCTTTCTGCTTGCAAAGTGTTCTAGAGCATTTTTAACACGCTCTTCACAGTATTCATTAGGACAATAATAATCAGCTTCTCCCTCTTTTCTAATTAGAGGAGTATGACATTTAGGACATTCATGAATCATTTCAAATGGCTTAAGTTCGCCATTTCTTCTTTCAAAATCTACTTCAAACACTTCAGGAATAACATCTCCAGCTTTTCTTAATTTTACAT
Source organism: bacterium (assembly GCA_024695185.1). Lineage (GTDB taxonomy): Bacteria > Bacillota_I > Bacilli_A > Acholeplasmatales > JAEDCM01 > RGIG10196. Next base: position 5,589 of record JAILIR010000057.1, read on the forward strand.
AATCACCTATTCTTATATCTCTACTTTTTATATAATCTTCATTATGAAGAGTTGCTCTAGAGATTACAGACCCCATTACTTCAACTGGCTCAAGTTCAGCTACAGGTGTAATATTACCTGTTCTACCTACTTGGAATGTTATACCAAGTAATTTAGTAGATACAATTTGGGCAGGGAACTTATAAGCTATAGCCCATTTAGGATACTTAGCAGTGTATCCTATTTTTTCATAATTATCTAGTTCATTAACCTTTATAACAATACCATCTATTTCATAATCTAGGTTAGGTCTATTAACTGTCCAAAACTTGATGTATTCTAATACTTCATCAATATTCTTGCAGTATTTATATTCAGGATTTACCTTAAATCCTAAACTACTCATTTCCTTTAGAGCATCCAATTGATAATCTACCTTATTAGGATTAAATAAGGTATTTTCATTATCATCTTTAACTAAAGTATATAAGAAAGCATCTAGTCCTCTTTTAGAAGCTATTTTACTATCAAGTTGTCTAACTGAACCAGCAGCTGCATTTCTAGGGTTTGCGAATGGTTCTTCATTAGCTTCTAATCTTTCCTCGTTTAACTTTAAGAAAGCTTTTTTAGGCATGTATATTTCTCCTCTAATTTCAAAAGAGATATTATCTTTTAGTTTTAGAGGAATAGATTTAATCGTTTTAACATTTAAAGTAATGTCTTCACCTACTACACCATTGCCACGTGTAGCTCCACGCTTTAAAATACCATTTTCATATTTTAAGGATACTGATAAGCCATCTATTTTAAGTTCACATACATAGCTTACTTCTTTCACTTCATTTTTAATCTTTCTATCAAAATCTCTTAAATCATTTTCATCAAAAGCGTTTGATAAACTCATCATAGGTTTTTCATGATAAACCTTATTGAATTTATCTAATACCTTACCACCAACACGCTCAGTTGGAGATGATTCTACTTTTAATTCAGGATGAGCTTCTTCAATTAAAATTAGTTCATGCATAAGCTTATCATACTCAAAGTCAGATATAGTTGGTTTATCTAGAGTATAATATTCATAATTTGCTTGTTCAATTTGGCTAATTATTTCTAGCATTCTTTCCTTGATATCCATAAAATCACCTTCTAAAAAAATAAAATATTTTTTTAATATATTACTATTTTATCACATTTTACCCCTAATTAAAAGAAGGGTGATAATTTATTTTATAGCAATAAAAAACGGCTTTGTTAAGCCGTTTATTTTTAGTCATGTTTTACTCTATCGCGTAATTCAGCTTTCTTAGCATTGTTCCATCTATCTGTTGTTCCAACTAGATAGCCTGTAATTCTTCTAATGCGTTCAAAAGGCATATTGTAATGGTATTTTAAATCAACAAATTCACCATCTACATTAATTTCAATTTTAGCTAATTCCTTTTTAGGTTCAGCTTCTTTACCTCTTTGGATGTATGCCTCTATTTCTTCTTGTTTCATATTATCAGTACCTGTTAGTACTACTTCAATGTTATTAACTGTCATTTTAATTTCCTCCTTAATCTTCTATTTTTGATAAGGTTGGATGGTTCTTAACTACTTTCTTTATGCCTTCTTTAAAGGCAATAGTAAGTATGTTATCAGCCATACCAACTATTACACCATCGCCAAACAATTTATGATTTACTTTATCACCTAATCTATAAGTATCATTATTGTAATCGGCTTGTGTATATATAACTTTTTCTTCCTTCTTTTTAGTTTCAACAATATGTTTAAAATCTTTAGAAGGATCATGAATATATTTATGATCTATTTCTTTAATAAATCTTGAAGGATATTCATCCATATTCTTTCCATAAATCATTCTACTTCTTGCATAGCTTAGGAATAGCTTTTCTTTTGCTCTAGTAATACCTACATAAGCAATTCTTCTTTCTTCTTCCATTTCACTTGCATCATATATGACTTGACTAGATGGAAAAATTCCTTCTTCAAGTGCTGTCATAAAAACAATAGGAAACTCTAATCCTTTAGCTTGATGGAAAGTCATAAGACTAACATAATTATCATAATTAATCTTTGTTTCTTCATCTGTTCTTAAGCTTAAGTATGATAATAATTGTTCAAGCTTTTCAACATTTGTTCCTTCATAAGCTTCATCAGCTTCCTCAAGTACAGATTTAAATTCCTTGATGTTATCTATTCTTTCAGGTTCATTTTTATAATAATCTAATAAATTTAGCTTATTAACTAGTATATCTACATAGCTTGGTAGTGGTAAGTTTTCTATATCTGTTTTTAAGCCTTTAATAAAGTTAACAAAGTCAAATACTTTTTTATTGCCTAAGCTATTAATCGCGCTACTAAGACTATATCCACTACTTACTAAATCGTCTATTTTATCCACTGTAGCACTTCCTATACCACGCTTTGGTTCATTAACTACTCTTTTAAATGCCCATAAGTTTTCTAAATCTATAGCTAGCTTTAAATAAGCAATTATATCTTTTACTTCTTTTCTAGAGAAGAAACTCATACCACCAAACACTTTATATGGAATACCATTTTTAAGTAGTATATCTTCTATATTTCTACTAAGTGAATTGGCTCTATAGAAAATAGCCATTTCATTATAGTTATATCCTTGACTATGAAGATATTGGATTTTGTTTTTAATATAAACCATTTCACTTTGAGCTGTATCACATGCTTTTAGTTCTACTAAATCTCCATCATCTTGAACCGATTTTAAATCTTTTTTAATTCTATCATGATTTTTACAGATTAGTGAGTTAGCAGCGTTTAAGATATTGCTTTTAGATCTATAGTTTATATCTAGAACAATTTGTGTAGGATTAAAATGCTTAATGAATTCTTTAATGTTACCTACATTAGCATTTCTAAATGAATAAATTGATTGATCTCCATCCCCTACAACAAAGACATTTTTAAATCTATCACCTAGTAACTCTACTAGTTCATATTGAACTGTGTTTGTGTCTTGGAACTCATCTATCATAATAAAGATGAATTTTCTTTGATAATAATCTAATACTTCTTGATATTGTTTAAATAAATAAACAACATTTAATAGTAAATCATCAAAGTCCATAGCATTTTCTAATTTTAATCTATCATTATATTTTTCATAACATAAATCAAAATCTTTTTGCATCCTAGGCTCTAGTCTAATACTTTTACCATTTTTAATACCTGAAATATAATTTTTAACATCTTTAATCTTATAACAAGTGTTATTAAATTGTAGATCATCAAATACTTTTTGTAATGCTTTTTTTGAATCTTCATCATCATAAATCTCAAAGTTAGATTTATACCCGATTAAGCTTGCTTCTTTTCTTAGGATTCTAGCACATAGTGAATGAAAGGTCATTATCGTAGCATTGTTATTGTTTTCTAACATTTTATCTACTCTATCTTTCATTTCCTTAGCAGCTTTATTAGTAAAGGTTACGGCTAATATATTAGATGAATCAACACCTTGCTCTACTAAATAAGCTAGTCTATGTGTTAAAACTCTCGTTTTACCACTTCCTGCTCCCGCTACAACTATTACAGGTCCATATATGGCCTTTACAGCTTTTATTTGATTTTCATTTAAATTATTAAATAAATCCATTTATATCAATTCCCTACATTGATGATTTTAATGGTGTAATTCTATTAAATATTAAGTTATCACTAGTTGATAATTTATCACAACAGAAATATCCTACTCTTAAGAATTGGAACTTATCAGATGGTTTAGCTTCTCCTAAAGATTCTTCTACATAACCATTAAGCTCTTGAATTGAATTAGGATTTAAGTTTTCCAAAAATGATTTATCACTTGCTTCATCAAGTAGTAATGGCTCAAAGAAAAGGAATTTTGCACATTTGCAAGTTTTCGCATCTACATAATGAATTGTGCCGTTAGGCTTTCTTTCATCAAATCCAGATCCACTTTTTGTAGCTGGATCATATGTACATTTAAGCTCAATTACATTACCATCATTATCTTTAATAACTTCATTACATTTAATAAAATAAGCACCAAATAGTCTTACTTCTATATCTTTAGATAATCTCTTCCACTTCTTATTAGGCTTTTCTTCTAGGAAGTCTTCGCTATCTATATACAAAGTATTAGAGAAGCTTATCTTACGAGTAGTCGCATTCTCATTTTCTACATTGTTAGAAACTTCTAGATACTCTATTTTATCTTCTGGATAGTTTGTTATAGTTACCTTTAGTGGATGCATAATAGCCATACGTCTATCAGCTTTTAATTTTAAATCATCTCTTAATGCTTCATCTAACATTTCAGATGATACTGTTGAATTAACTCTAGATAGGCCTGTAGAAATGATGAAGTTCTTAATTGCTTCTGCTGTATAGCCTCTTCGTCTTAGTCCTACTAAAGTAGGCATTCTTTGATCATCATAGCCACTAACCTTACCACTTTCTACTAACATTCGTAAGTATCTTTTAGACATAATTGTATTAGTGATATTTAATCTACCAAATTCATATTGATGAGGTACTTTTTCACATTCACAGTTTTCTACTACCCAATCATATAATACTCTATGGTTATCATATTCTAGTGAACATAAGGAATGTGTAATACCTTCAAAGGCATCTTGAAGTGGATGCGCAAAGTCATACATAGGGAAGATACACCATTTAGTACCTTGTCTATGATGGTTAATATGAATGATTCTATATAGTGCAGGGTCTCTTAAATTGATATTAGGACTAGCCATATCAATTTTAGCTCTTAAAGTTTTTGCACCATCAGGGAATTCACCATTACGCATTCTTTCAAATAGATCTAAGTTTTCTTCAACGCTTCTATCTCTATAAGGACTATTCTTTCCTGGTTCAGTTAATGTACCTCTATATTTGCTCATTTCTTCTTGTGATAAATCACATACATATGCTAAACCCTTTTTGATAAGTAAAATGGCTTTCTCATAAGTTTTTTCAAAATAATCAGATCCATAGAATACATTAGCTGGAGTATATCCTAACCACTTTAAATCTTCTTTAATAGCTTCTACATATTCAGCATCTTCCTTAACTGGGTTAGTATCATCAAATCTTAGATTTGTCTTACCGTTAAATTCTTTAGCAAGCTCAAAGTTAGTGATGATTGCTCTTGCATGCCCTATATGTAAATATGCATTTGGTTCTGGTGGGAAACGTGTAATGATTTCATTATGTTTACCACTATCTAAATCTTGTTGCATAATTGTTTTAATAAAATTATCCATTTATATTACCTCCTAAAAATCCAAATATGGAATGCCATCTATACTAAACTTTCTGTTTTCATATCCATCTAGGCTACAGAAATAACCTAAGGATGCAATCATTGCTGCATTATCTGTACAGTATTTGATTGATGGCATACATATTTCAAATTCTGTGATTTCTTTTGTTAGTTTTTCTCTTAACCCTTTATTAGCTGCAACACCACCAGCAATTATAATCTGTTTAACATTATATTTTTTGGCAGCCATATGTGTTTTATATACTAAAACATCAGTTACAGCCTCCTGGAAGGATGCACATACATCTTCTTTATTAACCTCTACACCACGCTGTTCGTTATTGTGTACAAAGTTAATAATAGCACTCTTTAAGCCAGAGAACGAAAAATCAAATGATTCTTTATCTAGATAAACTCTAGGGAAATTATAAATATCTTTACCCTGATGAGCTAATTTATCTATTACTGGCCCTCCTGGATAAGGTACACCTATAACACGTCCTACCTTATCATAAGATTCACCAACAGCATCATCTAATGTTTGACCTAGCTGTTTATAGCTGTTATGCTTTTCCATTAAAACAAGCTCTGTATGTCCTCCACTTACAACAAGCGCTAAGCAAGGGAATTTAAGCTCATTTTCTAGGTTATTAGCATATATATGACCTGCAAGGTGATTAACACCAATAATAGGTATATTATTGGCATAAGCAAATGCTGTTGCTGCTGATATACCAATAAGTAATGCACCAATTAAACCAGGTCCTTCAGTTACGGCAACTAAATCAATATCTTTAGGCTTTAAATTCGCATCTTTAAGCGCTTTTTCAAATACACATGTAACAACCTCTGTATGACAACGAGATGCGATTTCTGGGACTACTCCACCATATTCTTTATGTACATCTATTTGACTAGATACAACATTAGATAGAATTTCTTTTCCATCTTTAACTATTGCAACACTAGTCTCATCACAAGAAGTTTCTACTCCTAAAACAATCATATTAACACTCCTTTAACATGAGGTATGCGTCTTCATTATTAGAATAATAATTCTTTCTAACAGTTACTGTTTTAAATCCATATTTTTCATAAATATGAATTGCGACTACATTAGACTTTCTAACCTCTAAAGTTATAATATAGCCATTTAAATAATCTAAGGCATATCTAAATAATGTTTGTCCATATCCCTTATTTTTATCATTTATGATAATAGATTCTATTTGTGCTTTATCCAAATCATGCCAAATAGAAATATAACCAATAAATGATTCTTCTTCTATAACAAAATAAGTATGAAAGTCATCATTATTTAATTCTTCTGTAAGAATATAACCATAATTATCTAGTTCTATTTTTTTAATGTTATCTAAATCAGAACTAATAGATTTTCTAATCTTCATGGTTTTTGTTCCTTTCAGCTTCTGTTTTTCTTAAGTAATTAGGAACTAAGGAATGAGGATCAGTTACAAGCTCTGCTTTTTTTACGATTTTTTCCATATTAGGTTTATATTCATTTTCAGTTATAATAGTTCCTGCTGTAGTAAATTCATTAATTGGACGTAATGCTTCTTCTAAAATTAATGAATCATCACTATCGTAGATAGCACAGAAGGCATTACCACGTCTAGCATCAATACTTACACTTCTAATTCCATCATATCCACTACATTCAATATATAGACTAGATACTTTCTTTAAAGTAATGTGTTTAGTCCATGCTAGCATTTTACCTACTACTACACCTACTCTAACACCAGTGTAAGATCCAGGTCCAATTCCTACTATTATTTCATCTATATTATCTAATTTAGCTTCTCCTAGTATTTCATCTATTTTTTTCATTAACACAGCCGCATGATTCTTTCCTTTTTCAAGGATTTCTTTCTTTTCCTTACCATATAGGCCTACATATAAGTTTTCTGTAGAGGTATCAATAATTAAACTATTCAAAGTGCACCACCTCCAATAAATCTTCATATTTCTTTCCAACAGGAATAAATTCAAACTTTCTTAAATCATTCTCTATTGTGATAATTATTCTTAAATATTCCTTAGGTAGTAATTCATCAGCT
>JAILIR010000075.1 GCA_024695185.1 bacterium
AATATTTAAACATAATCAAAAAAGATGTTAATTTAATTAGTAAGGTCAAAGAAGGAATGAATGAAGTATTAGACTTTGAGCTTAGAGCAAGTCAAATATATTCACTAAAGTATCATTCTAATGTATTTAGAAAGGAATTCTTAAAACCTATAATCGTTTAGTTTTGAGGTGATTTTTATGAAAGGCTATAAAGACGGCGATTTTGGTGCTTATAAGATACTTGCATTTGGCGTAATAATTTGCGCCTTATTCATGTTTATACTAGCACTATTAATCGACTTCCCTGGAAAAGGAAATATATTAGAATATAAATATGCTACGGTTAAAGATCCTACTGTTATTGCGATTGCCTTATATGCTGTTGGAGCACCTCTATTTATACTTGGAGCGGTAACTGTAATATTTAAGATCAATAAAAAACCTATGGCATATGTAATAATATCGTATGCATTAATTGCGATGATGGGTGTTTGTGTATGTACGCAGTTTGATTTTATGTTAATATTTGTATTACCACCTTTTGCGGCACAATTATTTATTGATAAGAAACTTACTAAGTTTTCAGAAATAGGTACAATAATATGTTTCATATTAGCTGTAATATTTACAGCATTCATCTTTAAATCTTATCCAACTTGGCCAGATGAAGGATTAACCCTAAGATTTGTAGCTAAGTTATTTAAGATTTTAGTTCCAAATATTGCTATTTTATTCATATTTGCTATTATCTTTAACAAATTAGCTGATAAGACAACTAATATGCAATTAGTTAATATGGAACAAACTAAGACAATCGATAATAGAGCAGATGTTATGAACTCATTAATCAAATCAAGTTTAGACTTATTCATGGCAACTAAATTTGCAGATTTGGATGATGCTATTAGAACTACTTGTACTGATGTTTGTTCTAACTTCCTTGAAAATCAAGGAGATAGCTTAAATGTATATATCGGTAAAAGTTTCGATGGTACATTTAAATGCTTTGGAAATAAATTAGATGATGGAACATATGAAACAATTCCTGCTATTAAAACACAATGTACACTTGATATCAAGGTTCCTTGTAGCGCCTTTGATACTTTAAATAAGATTGGTGAATCAAATAGTAAGGAATTAAATCTTCCTCTATTCTATGAAACAGAAATTAAAAATGAGTATAATGAGAATGGTGAATTAATATTCGATAATTCTGTCGAAAAACAAAAATACAAAAAAGAAAAAGAAAAGAATGTTTTCGTTCATACATTTGAACGTGAAAAGCATGATACTATTATTTCTATTTATACAAAAGATAATTTAACAAAGCAAATGAGATTAATATACTTTGTTATTATTGATGCTAAGCTAACAATGAATGAAACATTAGATGAAATCATTAAGATTTTAACTAATAACATTGGTGTTTCCTTAATTAACATTACTCTAAACGAGGACTTCTTAAAATCACAAAGAGAAATGATTAAGACTTTAGCCGTTGTTACAGATAGAACTAGTAAGCATACTGCTAACCACGTACAACGTGTTAGTGAATATATGAGAGTGTTATGTAGTGATCCATTCTGGGGATTCACTGAAAAGAAAATTGAACGTATAAGTGTTGCTTCCATGATGCACGATGTTGGTAAGATTTATATTGATAAAGCTATCCTTGAAAAGAATGAAGGATTAACTGAAGAGGAATATGAAGAAATCAAGAAGCATGTTGATTATGGTACAGACTTAATCAAGGACTGCCCTGGTGACATTATGCGTTATGCTAAAGTTATGATTCAAGACCACCATGAAAGATGGGATGGTAAGGGTTATAAGAAAAAGAAAGGTAATCAAATTGATTTGTTAGGTAGAATTATTGCTATTGCCGATGTATTTGATGCACTAATGAGTCCAAGACCATATAAACCTGCTTGGCCTGCTGAAAAGGTATATAATACTATCGTTAATGATATAAATCACTTTGATCCAAATGTTATTGCTGTATTTAAAAAGCACTTTACTGAATTAGTAAAGATTTATAATGATAATAAAGATCCAATTGAAGTAATCAATAGTTATAAAGCATAAAGGAGAATATATGATAAAGTTTATTAATGTCACTAAAAAATATAATGATTTTACAGCTGTAGATAACTTAAGCTTTGAAGTTAAAAAGGGCGAAATAGTTGGTTTTATTGGTCCTAATGGTAGTGGGAAAACTACGACTATGAAATTAATTAGTGGTATTATTAAAAAGACTAGTGGTTCTATTTATGTTAATGACTTTGATATTGAAAAAGATCCATTAAAAATAAAAGCATCTATAGGCTATATATCTGATAGCCCAGATGCTTTTTTGCGTTTAAAAGGAATCGAATATTTAAACTTTATAGCTGATATTTATGATGTTAGCTTAGAGGATAGAAAAGAGCGTATTGAAAAATATGCATCTATGTTTGAAATAAAAGATAGCTTAAATAATCCAATGATTAGCTATAGTCATGGTATGAGGCAAAAGCTAATGATTATTTCCCAACTTATCCATGAACCAGATACATGGATTTTGGATGAGCCTACTGTAGGCTTAGATCCAAAGAGTAGCTATACATTAAAGGAAATGATGAAGGAGCACGCTAAAAAAGGTAATACGGTCTTCTTCTCTACACACATACTAGAAATTGCTGAACGTTTATGTGATAGAGTAATTATAATATTTAAAGGCAAAAAGTTATATGAAGGAACACTTGATGAATTAAAAGAAAAATATCCTGATAAAACATTAGAGGAGATTTATATTACTTTAATTGATGAAAACCATTAAGTTATTAAAAGTGTTACTTAAAAACTTTGAAATGATTGCCTTTGAGAAGAAAAAATCCAAAGTATTCTACATGGTAATGGCTATCATCACAGCCTTAATCATTTTTATTCCAACAGCATTTTTAATTGGAATGATATCTTATGGAATGACTTTAAGTCTTGTTGATGAAGGTCATCTAGTTGAAGGAGTCAATTTCATACTTTATGCTGTTAATTTATTTGCCTTTATATTTAGTATAAATGTTGTATTAAATGTTTTCTATTTTTCTTCCGACATAGAGCGAATACTTCCTATGCCTTTTAAAGAGCGTGAAATTATAGGAGCTAAATTCTTTAATACCCTAATTAATGAAAACTTTATAGAGTTTATATTAATCGCAAGTTCTCTAATAGGCTTCTTTATCGCATATATATCAAGCTTTCC
>JAILIR010000102.1 GCA_024695185.1 bacterium
TAAAGATATATGGTTTCATTTTTGGATTCCATCTTCTTGTAGCATGTCCAAAATGAACACCAGATTCTAATAATTGTTTCATTGAAACTACTGACATTTTTCTTTTCCTCCGTTTTCGTTATTATGTCCTCTGATACCTTCGACATATAATTCCACTAAAATATTTAGCACTGGGAATTATACTCCAATATCATGTGTATTAGCGTGTGCCTTTATTAATATATCATAAATTGATATATAAATCAATAACTAAATTTTATTTAGTGCTTCCAAAGCCACCGATTCTTTGGCTATCTGTAATATCATCATCAGCTAATAAATACTTTTGAAATATACCTTGAGCTATTCTTTCATCCTTTTTAACAACAACATCATTATCCGTAATATTTAATACTTGAATCATGATATGGCCATCATTATCAGGATTTTCATAGTAGTCACTATCAATAATACCTACATTATTGGCTAGTGTTAAACCACGCTTTTTGGGAATAGAGCTTCTAATATATATTTTAAGTACTTCATCGCCTTCCATATAGGCTTTAATACCTGTAGGGATAAGCGCTATACTATGAGCTTTTATGACTGTATCAGCTGCTACATAAAAGTCATAACCAGCTGAATACTTTGTTTGTCTTTTTGGAAGAATTATATTAGCATTTTCAAATCCCTTTGCTACTTTGAACCCTCTCATAATATTCCTCCTTAAGCAAATTCAATACAATTATTTCTCTTTGTACAAAACATACATTAGAATCAATTTCCTTATTCTTTTCTAAGGCATCTTCTAAATGCACTAAAACAGTCTCATAAATCTTTTCATGCTTTTCTTTATGAGCTCTTTCAATATGATCAATTTCATAAAAATAGTAGCTTGTTCTTTGTGTGAATAATTTAGAACCATTCATCTTAGCTTCATCAATATAACCTATTGGACGCTTACTGATGTTTTTAATGATATAACCAGTTTCTTCATTAACTTCTCTTCTTAAGCAATCAATAGCTGATTCATCCTTTTTCATTCCTCCACCTGGAAATGAATAATTGCCATATTTTTCACTATAAAGCATTATCAGCTTACCATCATGTAGACCTATTCCCCTAACTACTTTTCGATCAATCTTATCAAAATTGTATTCTTTTCCCTCGCAAATAAGTCCTATTTGCCTCATATTATCACTCTTCTTTTAAAAATTTATTTATCTCAATGGCAGCTTTTGCTCCATCAGATACACTAGTTGATACTTGATCAAGTCCACCTATTGCATCTCCACCAGCAAAAATACCATCAATATTAGTTTTATAGTTTTCTACCATTATTTTGTTGTTATCATCTACGACTAATCCTAAATGTTTCGAAATAGCTAGGCTATCATTATTTGCCGCAATGAATATGCCATCAAATTCATAAACAGTATTATTTACTTCAACACACTTTTTATTATCGTTAGAGAATAACTTTGTAATTTTACCATTAACATATTCACTATTAATGTTTTCATTTGTAAAAACAGTAATATCACTTGTAAAATTTTTTAATACATCATATTCATGTAACATGTAATCGCCATAGCCTATTAAAGCTATCTTTTTCTTTCTAAAGAAGAAACCATCACATGTTGCACAGTAGCTAACAACTATATCATTAATCCCAGGAATATTAACTTTATTAGTTTTACCTGTTGCTAAAAAGATAGCTTTAGCATTGTATTCATTAGTTTTTGTTTTTACTGTTAAACCTTCAATTTCTAGTACTTCATCAGTTATAACTTCTATATTAAGGTTTTTGGCTTGTTCTTCCCCTTTTTTAGCTAACTCTAAGCCACTAATAGATCCCACTCCATAATAGTTTTCAATAACGCTAGCTTTTTCAAGAGACCCATAATTAGAACCTATAACTAAAACATTTTTGTTAAATCTTTTTAGATATATAGCACAACTAATTCCGCATGGACCCTTACCAATAATTATGCAATCATACATTATTTAACAAACTCCTCGATTGCACTCTTTGGTTTTAGTCCGATAAATTGATCTACTATTTCTCCATCAATAAATTTAACAACATATGGAATAGATTGAATTCTAAATAATTCAGCTAATTCCATTTCTTCATCTACATTTACTTTTCCTAGTTTAACATTATATGCTTCACATACTTCTTCAATCATTGGGCCTAGTGCTCTACAAGGTCCACACCAAGGAGCCCAAAAATCAATGATTACCTTTCCTTCTTTAATAAATTCTTTAAAATTCTTGCTTGTAACTTCCATAATTAATCCTTTCTAGCTCTTGGATGAGCATTTCTATATTTGTCTTTGATATCATCTATCGCAACATCTGTATATATTTGCGTAGTAGATAACATAGAGTGTCCAAGTATTTCTTGTACACTTCTTAAATCCATACCACCATTTAATAAAACAGTTGCACAAGAGTGTCTTAACATATGCGGTGTTATTTTATAAGTTTCTCCCGTCTTATCCATAATGGTATTTAATATTTTCCTAACTCCTCTAGGTGTTAGACTTGTTCCCTTATAGTTTATAAGTAAGTTCCTATTATCTTCTTCCATAGTTCCAGATAATAATCTATTTCTTGCTCCACTTATATAATCTCTAAGTTCACTAACTAATTCATCATGTAATACTAAATATCTATCCTTTTTACCCTTACCAGCTTTAACAAGTAAGTTTTTAGCAAAAAAGTCGATATCATTTATTTTTAAATTACATAATTCAGATACACGTAAACCACAGCTATATAATAAGTCAATTATTAAATAATTGCGTTCTCCAAGTGGCTTAGTTCTATCTATTACACTAAGCATCATATTAATTTCTTCATTATCTATGATGTTTGGTAATCTCTTTTCAATTTTTGGAGCTATAACCTCCAAAAAAGGATTTGTTCTACAAATATTATTTTCTACTAAAAAAGTATAAAATGTCCTAACAGAGCTAATTTTTCTAGCAACACTTTTACTAGTTAAGCCTTTATTCATTAAATAGCTTACAAAAAACTCAGCATGCTTTTTTCTTTCAATATGAATTATATCAGGTACAATCTTATGTTCCATAACGAAGTCTGTTAAATCAGAAATATCTGATAAATAATTTATGACTGTATTTTCACTATATCCTCTTTCAAGTAATAGATAGTCTCTAAAATCATTTATCTCTTTTTCATTCATCATAAGTTGTTCTCTTTAATGAACTCCTTCATCTTTTCTATTCCTCTATTACCATAAAGCATCTTTCTTTCTTTTTTATGATGCTTAAAGTTAAGCTCAGGAACGATTCCATAATTGGCATTCATAGGAACAAAATTCGTATTTGGACTTGATATATAATTTGCTAGAGCACCCATCATTGTTTCTGTAGGGAATTTTAGTAATTCTTCTCCCTTGATTTTTCTATACATATTTATAGCACACATTAAACCACTAGATGCACTTTCTACATAGCCTTCTACACCAGTCATTTGACCAGCAAAGAAAACATTAGGATCTTTTCTTAGTTGATAGAAAGTATTTAATACTTTTGGTGAATTAATGTATGTATTTCTATGCATTACACCATATCTTAAGATATTCGCATTTTCTAATCCTGGGATTAATTTAATAACTTCTTTTTGGCTAGGCCAAGTTAAATGTGTTTGAAAACCTACTATATTATATGTGCTACCTAAGGTATTTTCCTTTCTTAGCTGTACTACAGCATATGGTCTAATACCATTATGTTCTAGTCCTACTGGTTTCATTGGTCCATATAATAAAGTATCCTTACCTCTTTTAGCCATAACTTCAAAAGGCATACATCCTTCAAATACTTTAAGTTCAAAGTCATGTGGTTCTACACATTCAGCATTTATTAAGGTTTCATAGAACTTATCAAATTCTTCTTTTGTCATAGGACAATTTAGATAAGCAGCTTCTCCTTTATCGTATCTACTTTTTAAGTACACTTTATTATAGTCAATGGAATCACCATCAATAATAGGAGCAACCGCATCAAAAAAATAAAAATCATTTTCGCCTAAATATTCTTTTATTTTTTTACTAAAAGTATCACTAGTTAGAGGCCCTGTGGCAATTATTACATCTCCATCAGGAATATCAGTTACTTCTTCAGTGATTACTTTAATGTTTGGGTGATTTTTGATTTTTTCAGTAATATAATTAGCAAATTTAACTCTATCAACAGCTAAAGATCCTCCTGCAGGAACTTGTGTAAGCTCCGCAGCCTCCATAATAATAGAATTAAACATCTTCATTTCTTCTTTTAGTAAACCTACCGCAACATCGATAGAATTAGCTCTAAGTGAATTAGAACATATTAATTCAGCGAATAAATCTGTCTTATGAGCACTAGTTTGTTTAACTGGTCTCATTTCATATAATTCAACTTCTATTCCCTTATTTGCAAGGTAGTAACTAGCCTCTACACCAGCTAGTCCAGCGCCTATAACTTTAACCATATAAATCAACCCTTTTTTAGTGATAATTCAAATACCACTCCATTTTAATTATAACATTTTTATATAATAAAAAAAAGCCAAAAGGCTTTTTATTTTTCATTCTTTTTTTATTAATATAATGGCTGTTTTTCCTCATTATTTACTTTAAAATATTCCTTCGTTCTTCTTTTTCTATCAAGCGTTTCTTTAAATCAAGCAAATCATCATCTTTAACAAAGTCAATAAAAGAGTATATCTTTTTTTTAAGCACAGCATAATTATTATACATACTATCATTGTTTATCTCTCCCATTGCAATGCGTAATTCATTTTTAAAAATTGTTTTAAAAATTGTTTCAATAAGAATCTCACTAACCCACTTGTATTTTTTATAAAAGCAGAAAGGAATTAGTCCATTATATTTATTATCTAAGCTATAAAACCGATTATCTTCACTAATATTATCATCAATTAAATAATGACATATCAGCTTAAAATCAAGTAGGGTATCTTTCTTACAATCTAGTGCTGGAGTGCATAGACTTCCGCCACTACCAAACATAAACCACATTTTGCTTAAATCTATAAAAGAAAGAGGAATTTCACTCAATATTCTTACAGTTATAGGTGAAACTAAACTATGATATTTTTCATCATATTCTTCTATAGAAAACTGTTTTTTACAATCAAGAATTTTAAATAAATAATTGTCAATCGCATCGTTTTTTGAATATGATAGATATGTTTTTAGCGAATCAATTCTGTCAAAATTTATGTACAAATCATCTGGTATAGGAAAGCTGTTTTTGAACTTGATTATTAATTCACTTTTTTTCTTAAGATCATAGTTAAATATAAAAGAGTATATAACACTTGCAAAGGATAAACATTTAAAACCTGCTTTTTCTATTCCTTTTATCAACAAGTTAATAAGCCTATAATATAAATCTTCATATCCATTGTTATTTGAAATCATGGAATAGCAAAATGGAATTAACCCAGAAAACTGTGACATTTCATATACTTTTTTCTCATATTTATAGGTATTTTTTTCCGTTCTATATAGAAAATAGTTTTCAACATCCACAGTATCAGGCCTATCATAGTCTCTATAATCCACATTATCAAGTTCAAAAATGATTTCCCATATTTTTTTTTCACTCATTTTTTCTAAGAGAGATACAAAATCTTCTATTTGCCAATAGTACCTATATTCATCTCTTTTATATAGCAAACGCCAAATATTAATTGCATCATTTCTATTACCACAATATTCATCACACATTTTATTAATATTTTTAAAAAGCGATATACGT
>JAILIR010000133.1 GCA_024695185.1 bacterium
CAATCTTTGTGAATGCACCAGCTGAAGCTTGCGAGGTTTGTGGGATAACAGCATCAGATTCGCTCAAATGAGAAACTGTTACGGCTTCAGCTTGTGGTACATCCCCATTTACGGCTATTACACCATAATCTAATGCTTCAGGAGCTTGTGCAAATCCAGCATAAGCATTGATTAGACCATGTTCTGTAACATCTAAGCCTTTTAATTCGTCTTCGGCATCTGCTCTTAAACCAATTGTTTTCTTTATAATTAAGAATGTTGGTATAATTGTTGCAGCTGTCCAAGCTATAATACAAATGATTCCTAAGAATTGAACTCCAAGAACTTTCATACCTTCAGCAAAACTTGTTCCATGAACTAATGCATAGATTGGACCATCTACACCATTAGCAGAAGAGCTTGTTGCGAATAATCCAGCAGCAATTGTTCCCCAAATACCATTTGCTAAGTGAACTCCACATGCACCAACTGGATCATCAATGTGGAATTTTAAATCTAGAACTTCTACAACAACATCTACTAAGATACCACTTACAGCACCAATAATAATTGTACCGATGATATCTACTGATTGACAACCAGCTGTGATTGCTACTAAGCCAGCTAAGCTAGCGTTTAGACACATTGATACATCTGGTTTTCCATTTTTAATCCATGTAAATAATAATGTTACACATGTTGCAACTGCTGGAGCTATTGTAGTAGTAGCAAATATTTGACCTAACTCAGTTAAGTTAGATGCAGCTGCACCGTTAAATCCATACCATCCAAACCATAAGATGAAGCATCCTAGAGCTCCAAGTGGAATTGAATGACCTTGGATAGCATTAACTTTTGTTACTTTACCATTTTCATCTTTAACATATTTACCAAGTCTAGCACCTAAGATGATAGCACCGATTAAAGCACATACACCACCAACAGTATGAATAGCAGCAGAACCAGCAAAATCAATGAATCCTAATTTTGATAGCCATCCTCCGCCCCATACCCAGTGAGCTTCAATAGGATAAATAATAAATGAAATAACAAATGAATAAATACAATAAGATACGAACTTTGTACGTTCTGCCATAGCACCAGATACAATTGTAGCTGCTGTAGCACAGAATACTAAGTTAAATACAAAGCTTGACCAATCAAAGTTTTCAAAATCAGTGAAAATTTTTAAGTTTGGAATACCTACTAAACCACCTAGGGCATCCTCACCTAACATTAAACCTGCACCAAGTAATACGAAAGCAACAGTACCAATACAGAAGTCCATTAAGTTTTTCATGATAATGTTTCCTGCGTTCTTTGCTCTTGTAAAACCTGTTTCAACCATGGCGAAGCCAGCTTGCATAAAGAATACAAGGGCTGCACCAATTAAGAACCATACGGCGAATACTGATTCGCTAACAGATGAGTTAATTTGACTAATAATCTCAGGACTCATAAAATTTCCTCCTATCTAACACCAAATAGAAGATCTCCATATGAAGGGTATGGCCAGAATGTCTTGTCGACTTTAGCTTCAATACCATCAATAACAGTTCTAATTTCTTCCATTAGTGGTAATATTTTTTCTTTGTAGTAAAGTGAGATTTCTTCAACAGAAGATGTTGGCTTACTATCTAGAGCTTTTTCTAATTCAATTTTTAGGTAATATGCCTTAGATAAGCCATTTGATACTTCTTTTAATTGACTTGATTCATATAATACATCAGCATTTAATGCTTGTTTTGCACTTACAGCATCTGCAAGATATTTTGTATATTTTGAGATTGCTGGAAGTAGATCTTTATTAACCATATCAAGACATGTTAATGCTTCAATGTTTACAACTTTGGCATAATGTTCTTGAGCAATTTCATATCTTGCGTTAATTTCATCTAATGTATATACATCGTGTGATGTGAATAATTTTTTATTCTTATCATGTAAGTAGTATGGGAGAGCTTCTGGAGTAGACTTTAAGTTTAATAGTCCACGTTTTGTAGCTTCACCTACCCATGATTCATCATATCCGTTACCATTGAATATAATACGCTTATGATCAATGATTGTTTTCTTAATTAATTCATGTAAATCTTCTTTAAAGCTCTTAGACTTTTCTAGAATATCAGCAAATTGTTTTAATTCTTCAGCAACTGCTGTATTTAACATGATGTTTGCACATGAGATTGATTCACTAGAACCAAGTGCTCTAAATTCGAATTTATTACCTGTAAATGCGAAAGGACTTGTACGGTTTCTATCTGTAGAATCCTTTGGAAGCTTAGGTAATACATCAGCACCAATCTTTAGTGAACCGCTAGCCTTACTAGCAAGTGGCTTTCCTGTTTCAATGGCATCTAAAACAGATTGAAGCTCATCACCTACGAAGATTGAAATGATTGCTGGTGGTGCTTCGTTTGCACCAAGACGGAAGTCGTTTCCGGCAGATGCAACGCTTATTCTAAGTAGATCTTGATATTCATCTACAGCTTTAATAACAGCTGTCAAGAATAGCAAGAATTGGGCATTTTCTATAGGTGTATCACCTGGTTCCAAAAGGTTTATACCAGTATTAGTTGAGATAGACCAGTTATTATGTTTACCACTACCATTTACCCCCTTAAATGGCTTTTCATGTAGTAAGCATACTAGATTATGCTTTTTAGCAACCTTTTGCATAATTTCCATTGTTAATTGGTTATGATCGGCTGCGATATTTGTTGTAGCAAATATTGGAGCTAGCTCATGTTGTGCAGGAGCTACTTCATTATGTTCTGTTTTAGCAAGAATTCCAAGTTTCCATAATTCTTCATTTAAGTCGTTCATAAATGCTTGAACTCTTGGCTTAATAACACCAAAATAATGATCCTCAAGTTCCTGACCCTTTGGAGCACTTGCACCAAATAGTGTTCTACCTGTATAAATTAAATCTTTTCTCTTA
>JAILIR010000149.1 GCA_024695185.1 bacterium
CATATTGCTTTTTATATGCTTATACATTTAATAATGGTTTTAACTATAATCCTATAAAAGAATATTCAAAAGTATTAAATTTTGCATTTAAAGATCTATATCATTCTTTTGCTATAGAATTTGTAGATGCTTTCTCTGATACGATTATTTATGTATTTACATTCCATTATTCTAGTATAAGTATGAATGTTAAAGCCTTCTTGGTTGCTATAGGCCTATCAAGTATTCCTTTTTTAGTAACATTCTTTCAATTCTTGACTTTTAGAGGATTTCAAGCATTTAGATTAAAGATAAAAAAAGCAAAAGCAAATCCTTTCTATTATCATGATTATGTTGTTGCTAATAAAGATTTTGGTAATGATAATATAGAAGATACTGATTTATCATTACTTCCAATACTTATTCCACTTAGAATATTAGTATTAATTATTATATTGTTATTACTTCCAATATTACTATTAGTATATTCGATTTTTGAATTTATTGGTTTAATGAGAGGTATAACAAGAACAGGAAAAGCATTAGATTTTGAGTAGGTGAGATTATGAGAGTTATTAATACAGATATCGATAAAAAGTTAAAATTAGGTGATAATTTATGCTGTACAATAGGAAACTTTGATGGCGTTCATTTAGCTCACCAAGCATTAATTAATGAATGCAAGAAAATAGGAGAAAAAAGCGTTGTTATAACCTTTTACCCACATCCTATTACTGTACTTAAAACTAATTTTAAATACTGTTTTCTAACAGCCTTAAACTGGAAAATAGAATTAATTAGACGCTTAAATCCTGATTACTTAATTATTATCAATTTCACAAGAAAAACAGCCACAACGAAAAAGGAAGAATTTATAGATTATTTAAAGCATTTAGGAATAAAATCTATTGTATGTGGAAAAGATTATAAATTTGGCTTTAAGAATTTAGGTAATATAGATGATCTAGATAAAGAATTCAATTTAAAGATAATTGATGATTATTACGTTGATGATATAAAGGTTAGCTCATCTAATGTAAAAGCCTTACTTGAAGAAGGTAAAATAGCTCTAGCTGATAAACTATTAGGTAGATGTTACACGATTGAAGGAGTAGTTGTTGAAGGCTTCCATAATGGTGAAAAGCTAGGTTATCGTACTGCTAATTTAGATATACTTGGTAATGTACCACCTAAAAAAGGTGTATATGCTGTATATATCATGTATAATAAGAAAAAATATTTAGGAATGTGTAATGTAGGTTATAACCCTACAATAGGAAAGCTTACTAATCTAAAACTTGAAACACATATCTTTGATTTTGATAAGATGATTTACGGGGAAGAAATAAGAGTATCATTTATTGATTATATAAGAGAAGAAACTAAATTTAATTCTTTAGATGAACTTAAAAATCAACTTAAAACAGATAAAGAATATATCTATAAAAACTATAAATAGCACTTTTGAAGTGCTTTTTATTCGGGAAAATAATCAAAAATAATTTTTAATAATTTTATCTTGCATAAAAAATAATTATGTTATATAATACATTTTGGGAGGAATATGTATACTATTTGTTGTATTAAATAGGTAAAAATGTTAAAATATTAAAGGATGAAAGGAGAGTCATACAAAGTATGACAAGAATAATATGGAGGAATTATTAAAAGTTAATGGCATCAACATGAGCTTTGGACAATTCCATATTTTAAAGGATGTCAATATGACAGTCCATAAAGGAGATATATATGGATTTGTTGGAAGAAATGGTGCCGGTAAAACAACTCTTATTAGAGTAATAACAGGTTTAATTACACCACAAAGTGGTACATTTAATCTTAATTTATCAAAGAGAAAAGGAGTAGTATCAGCAATAGTAGAAGCTCCTGCGATTAAAGCAGGTATGTCAGGCTATGATAATTTAAAATTACAAGCTATGCTTCTTGGAATTAAAGATTATGATGCTAAAATAAAAGAAGCACTTGAAGCTGTTGAATTACCTAATGACAATAAAAAAGCAGGTAACTATTCACTAGGTATGCGTCAAAGATTAGCTATTGCTAGTGCCCTACTTGGAGATCCTGAATTAATGATTCTAGATGAACCAGCAAATGGTCTAGATCCTAAGGGTATGAAAGAAATGAGAGAATTAATTATTAAGCTAAATAAAGAAAAAGGAATCACATTTATTATTAGCTCACATATATTATCAGAACTAGATAAAATGGCTACAACATACGGTTTTATAGATAATGGTGTAATCTTAAAAGAGGTAGATGCATCAGAGGTTCATACTAATAATGAAATCGAATATGTATATAAAGTTAACAAAACTGAAAAAGTTAAAGAAACTATTGAATCTAAGTTTGAATGCACATGTAATGTTATAGATGAAACTACATTCACATTGAATAAAGAAATAGATTCTCTAGATCTTGGTTTAGCTTTAAGAGAAATCAATGTAAAAATTGAATCATTCGAACAAAAGAAGGAAGAATTAGAAGATTACTTCATCAATTTATTGAATGGAGGTAATGAATAATGAAAAACTTATTAAAATCTGATTTATTTAGAGCTAGAAAAGATAAAGTTCTATGGATTGGCTTATTTGTATGTATTGGCTTAGTAATATTCCAAGTATTATTATCTAAAATATTAGTTTTAACAATGGCAAGTGATGCTGAAGAATCTATTTCTGGCTTACTAGCTGTTAGTGGTATGGCTTTATGGAGTAATGGTGTAAGTATTAATGGTAATACAGCACAACTATTAGTTCCTATCTTTGTTACAATATTTATTGTAAAAGAATTTAGTGATAGAACAATTAGAAATAAATTGATTATTGGTTACTCTAGAAGTCAAATTTATTTCTCAATTATTATAGTTCATATAATTGTTTCATTTGTTTATGTATTTGCTGCATCTTTAATAGGTTTAATCTTTGGATCTATCCTATTTGGATTTGGTACAACTGTTTCAGGTGAAGCTATTGCAATGCTTATAGTTGGTTTCTTATTACAATTTATACTATCATATATTGTATTAGGATTTGCTATTGTATTTGCTATTAATAAACAAAGCTTAATTTTGGGTATTATTCTACCTATAGCTATCGCATTTGTCTTCTCAATCATTTATCTTGTAGCTGCTATGGGCTTAAGCGATGGATTTTCAAAAGTAGTATCATTTAGCAATTTCTATCAAACAACCGAATTGCAAAATATGACTTCAGTAAGCGATTTATTTGTAAAGAGTGTAATAACTATTAAGGATGGAGAAGAAACAGTTAAATCTATCTATTTACCTTTAACTCCATTTGCTAGAATCATGCTAACAGCTCCAATTATAATTGTTTTAGAAATAATAATTGGATACTTCAGGTTTAAGAAAATTCAATTTAAATAATTTCAAAATTTAGACTATTCTTA
>JAILIR010000014.1 GCA_024695185.1 bacterium
AAAGAGTTAGTGATAAAAGACTAACTATTTCACCTAATAAAGATGATCTATTTAGTAAGGATTGTATTTATTATTTTAACTTTATCGATTCTTATGAAAATTTAAAACCAATCTATGATGAGCTTAAAAATCATTTTAGATGTGTTTTCCAACAAGAAATATATAGAGAAGAATATTGGTTAGAAGTATTACCTAACAATAGTGATAAGGGACATTCTTTAAAGAAACTAAAAGAATTACTTAATGTAGATAAAATCGTCTATTTTGGTGATTCAGTTAATGATATAGAAGCGTTTAAGGCATCTGATTTATGTTATGCTGTAAGTAATTCTAAAGAAGAATTAAAGCCTTATGCGACTGAAATTATTGGTTCTAATGATGATGATGGGGTCATCAAGAAAATAAAGGAGATGTATAAAAATGAAAGCTTTTAAAGCGATAAAAGCATTTAAATTAGTATTATTTATTGTTTGGGGTATTTTAGTCTTTATTTTTAAAGATAAAATTGCTGAACATAGCGAAGAACACTTTAGACTTGCTATTTTAGTAGCTTGTTTAATGTTTGCTTATTCAGTATTTGATATCTTTGATATGATTGAAAAAAAGAAGACCTTTGCGGCACGTACCTCATTTTTTAACTGTTTGATTCAAATAGTATTTGGAATTATTATTTTAGCTGATCCTCTAATTAGAGAAAATTATGCGACTGTATGTATTATTTGGGCAGTATGGTCTATATGTAGGGAAGGTCAAGAACTTGCAGAGGATTTAGAGAGATTCAAAGAACATATTCCTGCATACTTAAACGTTATAGAATCTATAATTGTATTAGTATTATCATTTATGTTAATTGCTAATCCACATCCAGAACATGCAGAATTACACTTAATTTTACTAGGCTTTGAGTTAATTTTAGGTGTTTTATTCCCACATATTGATTATTTCTTCATTAAAAAACATAAAGCTAAAGAATTAGCTGAAAAACAAAAGGAAGAAGTTGATATTGCAGATGAACAATAATGATATTTTAACTTTAAAAAACTGGATTAATTCAAGTAAAAAAATAGTTGTTTTTACTGGTGCAGGTATAAGTGTACCTTCAGGTATTCCTGATTTTAGAAGTGCTAACGGTATCTATAATACCGAATATGATGGCTTATCTCCTGAAGAAATTATAAGTCATAGTTTCTTTGTTAAGAACCCTAAAATGTTTTATAAATTCTATTTTGATAAGATGATTTATTTAAATGCAGAGCCTAATTTAGCACATAAATACTTTGCGAAAATAGGAGCTACAATCGTTACACAAAATATTGATAACTTGCATACTCTTGCAGGTAGTAAAACAGTTTATGAATTGCATGGTAATGTTTATAGAAACTATTGTATGAGATGCAACAAGTTTTATGACTTAAAGGATCTTAAAAAAGGAGAAGTACCATACTGCGAATGTGGCGGAATGATTAAACCTGATGTCGTCTTATACGAAGAAGGTCTTGATAATAATACTATCATGGGTGCAATAAAGTCTATAAGTGATGCTGATATGCTTATAATTGTAGGTACATCACTTAGAGTTTATCCAGCCGCAGGCTTTATAAATTATTATAAAGGTGATAAATTAGTCATTTTAAATATGGAAAGAACTCCTTTTGATAGTGGCGCAAACCTTGCTATTTATGGCGATATTGTTGAAATTGTAAAAGAATTAGAGAAATAAAAAAAAGTCCGTTTGGACTTTTTTTATTCTTCTACGATAGCACCAACTGGGCAAGCTGCTTCACAAGCACCACAATCAATACATTTAGAAGGATCGATTGAATATTTATCTCCTTCAGAAATTGCATCAACAGGGCATTCACCTTGGCATGTACCACAAGCTAGGCATTCATCTGTAATTTTTCTAGGCATGTTGTTGCACCTCCACTTATACTTATTTTAACATAAATAATAAAAAAGTAAATATTTTGCTTGTATTTTATCATTTTTTTTAGTAAAATATTTTTTGGAAATGAGGGATTAATATGATTTATTCAAATATGACAGGTCTACCAGTTGTTGGATTTGTATTTATTGTTATAGGATGTTTATTATTAGGATTTATTATCGGCTTTTTCGTAACAAGAAAATTAATATCAAAATACATGCAAAAGAACCCACCAGTTAATGAAGCTATGATTAGAGCAATGTATAGACAAATGGGTAGAACTCCATCTGAAAAGCAAGTAAGAGAAGTTATGCGTTCAATGGAAGAAGCTAAAACAAAAAAATAAGGCGCTTGCCTTATTTTTTTTATTCTTCATCGTTGCCTGTAGTATCGATATCACTATCTAATTCTTGATCATTATTTTCTATTTCTTTAACGGGTTCCTTTTTATCATCATCACCAACAGCACTACCAGTTACATCTTCACCCTTATGCTTTTTAAAGGAGTGTTCTGTACCTTTAAATATTCTAACATAATTTCTCCAGTGCTTGATAATCATGAATAAAGATATTGTGTAGAATAGAATCAATACTTCAATACCCATCTTACCTAAGTACTTATATAAAGCATATTCTTGAATAGTTGCGGTAATACATACTGTAAGTATGGCAAAAGTAGAAGATAGTGATACATAACCTGTAGCTTCTAGTGTTAAAGCAAATACTAATAAGCATAAC
The DNA here is from genome assembly GCA_024695185.1 of bacterium. GTDB lineage: Bacteria > Bacillota_I > Bacilli_A > Acholeplasmatales > JAEDCM01 > RGIG10196. The sequence goes on from JAILIR010000014.1 coordinate 2,666, forward strand.
ACTGCAGGAATTGGTGCAAATACAAAAGTTATACCAAGGGAAGTTGCTACGGCTTTACCACCTCTAAAACCAGCAAATACAGGGAACATATGTCCTATAACACACAATAAGCCATAATAAATTGGTTTAAACAATGCAAAATTAAATGCTTCTATATTCTTAAAATCAATTTGATATTTGTTTAATTCATATAAGATTCTGGCTAAACCTACAACTAATACACCCTTAAAGACATCTAAAAAGAAGACGATAAAGCCTAATTTTTTTCCTAAAACTCTAATGGCATTAGTGGTTCCTAAGTTATGGCTTCCGTATTCTCTAATGTCAATTCCTTTAGCTGTTTTACCAACAACTAAGGCACTAGGGAAGGAGCCAATTAAATAGGCAACAAGTAGGCATAATATAGCATAAAACATACTATCAACTCCTTGCCGATATGATTATATCATAAATATAAAAAAAATAATACCTAACTTTTACATATTTTTTACATTTTTTCGTTAAAAATTTAATTAAAATTATGTTATAATTTATAATGTAGAATTACGTGAGGAGTGAATAAAAGTGGCAAAGAACAACTATGATGATAGTTCGATTAAGATATTAGAAGGACTAGAAGCAGTTAGAAAAAGACCAGGTATGTATATTGGCTCAACCGATTCAACAGGTTTGCACCACTTAGTTTGGGAAATAGTGGATAACTCTATTGATGAGGTAACTGCGGGGTATGGAGATAAAATAAATGTAACAATTAAAAACGATAACTCTATAGAAGTAGAGGATTTTGGTCGTGGTATGCCTTGTGGTATGCATGAATCAGGCAGACCTACTCTTGATGTAATACTTACAACTCTTCACTCGGGTGGTAAATTTAGTGAAGATGGCGGTTATAAGACAGCCGGAGGTTTACATGGTGTTGGTTCATCTGTTGTTAATGCGTTATCACAATTTTTAATTGTAACCGTAAAAAGAGACGGCAAAATTATAAGAAGAAAATATGTTAATGGCGGTCATCCTGAAGGAGAACTAGAGGTTTTAGGTGATTGTAAGGATACAGGTACAACTATTTGGTTTAAACCAGATCCATCTATTTTTTCAACAACACTATATCAATATGATGTGATTAAAGAACGTTTAAGAGAAAAAGCCTTCTTAAACAAGGGTTTAAAAATAACATTAGTTGACCAAAGAAGCAATAAAAAAGAAATCTTCTTATATGAAGATGGTATAAAAGACTATGTTACATTCTTAAATAAAGGTAAGACATTAGTTCATGAAATATGCTATTTTGAAGGTAAAACTAACGGTATAATTGTTGAAGTTGCTATGCAATATACTTCAAATAACTATTCAGAAAACATTTATTCGTTTGTAAATAATGTCATCACTAAAGATGGTGGTACTCATGAGCTAGGCTTTAAGAGTGCCCTAACAAGAGCTATAAACGATTATGCAAGAAAATATAGCTTAATTAAAGAAAAAGAAAAGCTTGAAGGTGTAGATATAAGAGAAGGCTTAACTGCGGTTATAGCCCTTAAAATTGGTGAAAAACAACTTGAATTCGTTGGACAAACTAAGGATAAATTAGGAAGTCCTGAAGCAAAACCAGCTGTTGAAAACATCGTTTATGAAAAATTTAACTACTACCTTGAAGAAAATAGAGAATTTGCTAATAACCTAATCCAAAAATCTTTAAAAGCATCTCGTGCAAGAGAAGCTGCTAGAAAAGCAAGAGATGAGGTTAGATTAGATAAAAAGAAGAAGGAAACTAAACTACTTAATAATGGTAAATTAACACCTGCTCAAGGAAAAGATAAGTCTATTAATGAATTATTCCTAGTAGAGGGTGATTCTGCAGGTGGAAGTGCTAAAAAGGGTAGAGATTCAAGATTCCAAGCTATACTACCTCTTAGAGGTAAAGTATTAAATACTTCAAAGGGTAAAATAGAAGATGTACTTAAAAATGAAGAATTAAACACTATTATTAACACTATAGGTGCGGATTTTGGTGCGGATTTTGACATCAAGAAATGTAATTATAATAAAATTATAATCATGACCGATGCCGATGTTGATGGTGCCCATATTCAAATATTATTACTTACATTCTTCTTTAACTATATGCGTGCTTTAATTGAAAATGGTATGGTTTATATTGCGATGCCACCACTATATTTAGTTAAATCAAAAACAAAATCTAAAGAACAAAAGTATCTTTGGAGTGATGATGAATTAAAGAAATATACAGGAAATAACCAATATATCGTACAACGATATAAAGGTTTAGGTGAAATGGATGCTGAGCAATTATGGGAGACTACAATGAATCCTAATAATAGAATGCTTGTTAGAGTAGGCATTGAAGATATTGGAGATGCTGAACAAAGAATTAAAGTATTAATGGGTGATGATGTAGAACCTCGTAGAGACTGGATAGATAAGCATGTAAGCTTTGTAACAGAAGACAACTTTGAGATTGGAAGTGAAGAATAATGGCGAATATTAAAGATAAGTTAGATCAATATTTGGACAAAAGAATCTCAGAGGACAAATTAGAAGATATATTTGGTGATAGATTTAGTAAATATACTAAAGAAGTTATTCAAGATAGAGCAATTCCTGATGCTAGAGACGGTTTAAAGCCTGTACAAAGACGTATTTTATACGGTTTATACAAGATGCATATATTTAGTAATAGTCAAACTAAAAAGTGTGCTAGAATCGTCGGTGAAGTAATGGGTAAATACCATCCACATGGTGATTCGTCTATTTATGAAGCTTTAGTTATGATGAGTCAAGACTGGAAAACTAATATGCCACTTGCCTTTATTCAAGGTAATAATGGTTCTATTGACGGTGACCCAGCTGCGGCTATGCGTTATACCGAAGCAAGAATGACAAAAGCTGCAGAGCTTTTAATCGAAAATATCGATAAAAAGACTGTCGATTTTGTTCCTAACTATGATGATACAGAGGAAGAACCCGTTGTTTTACCTGCGAAATTCCCTAATTTACTAGTAAATGGTACTATGGGTATGGCCGTAGGTTATGCAACTGATATTCCACCACACAATTTAAAGGAAGTACTAGATGCAACTATTGCCTTAATCGATAATCCTGAATTAACAAATGAGGATTTAGAAAAGTTTGTAATAGGTCCTGATTTCCCTACAGGTGGTATAGTTCAAGGTTTAGATGGCTTAAAACAAGCTTATGAAACAGGTAAGGGTAAGATTGTTGTTAGAGGCAAGGCTGATATTGAGCTAGATAGTAAGAGTAATAGAATTGTTATAACTGAAATTCCTTATAGAGTAAACAAGAAGGATTTAGTTATAAGAATCAAAAATATTGGTCTAGTTGAAAAGAATGTTGATGGTATAACTGATGTTCTTGATTTAACTGATAAAAACGGATTAAAGATAGTAATAGAGCTAAAAAAGGAAGCTAAGGCTGACCTTGTTTTAAACTATTTATTTAAGAATACAGAACTACAAACTACATATAACTATAATATGGTTGCGATCTATAATAGAAAGCCAGTATTAATGGATTTAAAGACTATTTTAGAGGCTTATATCAACCATCAAAAGGAAGTTATTACTAATAGAAGTAACTATGAATTATATGTTGCTAAAAAGAGATTACATATCGTTGAAGGCTTAATTAAGATGACTTCTATAGTTGATGAGGTAATTCATACTATTAGACATTCTGATGGTAAAGCTGATTCAAAGAAGAACTTGATGGAAAAGTTTGACTTCACAGAAGAACAAGCTGAAGCAATTGTAACATTACAATTATACAGATTAAGTAAAACTGATGTTGATGCTTTAATGAAGGAATCTGAAGAATTAAAGAAAGCTATCGCTGAGCTTGAAGCTATTTTATCAAGCGAAAGAAAGCTACTTAATGTAATTAAGAAGGAATTAAATGAAGTGGCTAAGATTAGTTCTGAAAGAAAGACAAAAATAGAAGATGAAATTCAAAATATTAAGATTAACGAAGAAGAATTGGTAACTGATGAACAAATTGTTATTGGTGTTACAAAAGATGGTTATGTTAAGCGTGCATCTATTAGAAGCTATAATCAAGCTACAGTTTGTGGCTTAAAGGAAAACGATGCCTTAATTTATAGAGAAGAAATATCAACACTTAATACTCTATTAATTTTCACATCATTAGGTAATTATATTTACCTACCAGCCTATAAAATAGATGAACAAAAATGGAAGGATTTAGGTGTTTATATCGATAATATCGTCCATATTATGCCTAATGAAAAGATTGTTAATGTCTTTGCTATTAAAGACTTTAATGAGGACTATAATGTGCTTATAGCTACAAAACTAGGCTCTATTAAGCAAACAAAGCTAGCTGATTTTAACATTTCTAGATACACTAAAGCCGTTAGAGCAATGAAATTAGCGGCTAATGACACTGTAGTAAGTGTAGATATCGCTAGAAATTATCCAATGATTGTTGTATTCAACAAACGCGGTAGAGCTTTAAGATTTAGAAGTAGTGAAGTATCAATAGTTGGTACACAAGCAGGAGGAGTTAGAGCTATGAACTCTACTTGTGATATAAGCTGTGCCATTTATTCAAGAAATAATCATGATATTTTAATACTTACATCACGTGGTAATGTAAAAAGAATTAAAACAGGTGATTTAAAGCTATCTGGTAGAGCAAAATCAGGTGAAGAAGTCATTAAAGATATCAAGACTAATCCAAATTATATCGTTGATTGTCATACTTTAAGCTATGCACAATATAGAGATAATGTAAATCTTTACATTACAACAACAAAAACAAGTCTAAATTTAAAGGCATTTGACTTTAAATATAACGACAATAAGATAGGTACAAATGTTGTACCACCAGAGATGGGTGAACCACTAAAAATCAATCTAGAACGTCATGATGAGGTTGAAATATTCGATGATGAGGGTGAAGCTCAAGAAGTTAGCGAAGATGAAATCGATACTATTCAACAAATCTCGATGTTTGATGAGTTTGAGGAGTGATGCATTTGATTTTAAAGATTAATAATGGTGAAAAGAAAGAATTTAGTAAGCCTGTAAAGCTAATTGAAATTGCAGGAAAAGAAGATTGCTGCGCTAAGGTTAATGGAACTATTAGAGATTTAAATTACATCGTTAAAAACGATTGTGAGGTTGAATTCTTAAATATCGTTGATAGTCCTGATGCTGTACGTATTTATGAAGCAACACTACGCTATTTAGTAGTTATGGCCATATATAACATATATGGTAAGGCAGATGTTAGAATTAATTATTCTGTTTCTATGGCTTTATATATTGATTTATCTAAAATGGATATATCACTAGATGAGGCTGAAGTAGAAAGAATCAAGAAAGAAATGGATAGATTAATCAAGGCAGATTTACCACTTAATAGATTAAGTATTAAAAAAGAGGATGCTATTGATATTTATACTAAGCAAAAAATGATGGATAAGGTTAGTATTTTAAAGTATAGAAAAGAAGACCATGTCAATATTTATGAATGTAATGGCTTCTATAACTATATGTATATGAATATGATGCCTAAAACTAGCTATGTTAAAGAGTTTAAATTATTCGCATATTATCCTCAAATGATCTTACAATATCCAAGAAGTGAAACAAAGGGCAAAATTCCTGCTTTCAACTTTGAACAAGTAAAATATTCAAAAGTGTTATTTAAAGCCAAAAATTGGGCTAAAAAGAACAATATAGCGAATGTTTTTGATTTGAATGAGCGTGTTACTCATGAAAGTGTTGCTGAATTTGTCAATTTATGTGAATTTAAGCATAATAGAACATTAGTTAGAATAGGCGATAAAATTGAAGATAGAAAAGAAGAAATTAAACTAGTTGCGGTTTCAGGACCATCCTCAAGTGGTAAAACAACTTTCGCAAATAAGTTAAAGATTGAATTAATGTCTAGAGGATTTAAGCCTATAATGATATCTTTAGATAACTATTATAAGGACCATAAAGATATACCAGTTGATGAGTTTGGTGAAATTGACTTTGAAACTATTGATGCACTAGATATCGAAAGATTTAATAGGGATATGATCAGTTTAATGAACAAAAAAGAAACTGAAGTACCTATTTTTAACTTTGTTAGTCAAAAAAGAGATGGTTATAAGATCATTAAACCAGATAAAAATGCGATTGTTATTATTGAGGGAATCCATGCTTTAAATGAGAAGATGACTCATTTAATTCCTCGTGATTCTAAATATAAAATATTTATTTCTCCTCAGCAACAAATTAATATCGATGAAAATAACCCTATTAGAATCACTGATATTAGATTAATTAGACGTGCTGTTAGAGACCATTTATTTAGAAATTATGATGTAACACAAACACTTGATATTTGGCCTAGTGTAAGACGTGGTGAATTCAAATGGATTTATGACTGTCAAGAAGATGCTGATTATATCTTTAATAGTGAGCTTGCCTATGAATTATGTGTTTTAAAGAAGTATGCATTACCATTATTCTCAGCTGTAAAAAGAGAAGATAGTGACTTTGCAAATGCCAATAGAATTGTTAAATTCTTAAAATATTTTGTTACAATTGATGAATCATTAGTACCTAATAACTCTATTTTAAGAGAGTTTATTGGTGGAAGTGTATTTAAATAATAAATATAGGCCAAATTTGAGGCTTTTGGAGGTGATACTATTAGTTGCTTAGATAATGCGAATAAAGCTATAATTCCAACTGATATGTTACTTGATATGATGAAATTATATCGCTATAGTGGTAAGGATGATTATTATAATTTAGTATTCAAAAAGGATCTAAGTGCTTATCGTAATGTAAATATAGTTGAAGAAGTATATTATTTTGCGAAAATAATGGATTTAGGTTTAACTGATGAAAGATTAAAATTATTATCCAAAAAGGATATAATTCCTAAAAATAATAGTGAAAAAATAGTTATAAATTTAAAGAATGTATTCAAAAGTATCATTTATAATGTTCAAAAATTCGATTTAGTACCTAATGAAGCATGTGATTTAGCTAATAGTTTATATAATGATGTTTATAAGGTTAAATTCGTTGTAGAAAAGGTAAAAGATGATGGTCCATTTAAGGGAACAACACGTAAAATTGATCAATTTGTGACATTAGAAGGCTTATTTAATAAGTTTGAATCGCTTAGAAAAAGCAAAGATTATGAAATTTCTTTATTAATTTCTAATTTCTTTATCGATTTTATCAATAGTAAGGTCTTTGAAGAAACAGATAATTATAAAGTAAATGATTATATAGGATATCTATTATTATATATTCTATTATTTAAATTCGAATTTGAATGCTTTAACTATAAATCGTTCTTTAAGCAAATTTATGAAAATATGAAAAGTTTTCATAATGCCATCTCACAATGTTCATTTAACTGGAGTAGTGGATGGTCAAACTGTACATTAGTTCATAAATTCGTTGTTGAACAATTATTGGTTTGTTATGATTTAACTGAAGGAGAGCTTGTGAAGACGACTCACATGAGAGACAGTAAGTTCTCAAAGACTGAGGATGTCGAAATTACGATTTCACATTTCCCAGGAGACACATTCTCTAAGGGTGACATTCAAAAGGCTCATCCAAACATCAGTTTAAAAACAATAGAAAGAACTTTAGAGCGTCTTCAAGCTGAAGGAAAGATCGAAGCTCTTGGAACAGGAAGGTCCGCAAAGTGGATGAAGAAATTTAAAATTCAATCTGGCTTTGAGTACGATGCTGTGAGCTTTAATTTTGACGATACAGAAGGAAAGAAGTAGAAGAAGCACAAGAATTATAACTGAACATGCAAAACAGGTCAAAAACATTGTTTTTAGCGATTGAGAGGGCTGAAGAAGATGATTGACCTGTTTTTCTTATCTCGATTGCTCATTTTATTTCGATATTATAATTAAACTACACCTTTTTACTAGAATTGGGTAGTTTAAAGTATATGTAACCGCTATTTTTGCCCCAAATAAACTACCCCAACTCGCTACAAGGGTAGTTTTTATTTTTGTAAAACCCGTATTTTTTCTATTATTATTTGTTCCTATAATATATATTATGTAAACTTGTAATAATGTAGCAATGTAGCGGGTTTTTTGAGTGTTGTGGAAAACGGGGAAATGTTGATAAGGTTAAAAATCCCAAATGGCTCCTTGTATTGTCCTTGGAGAGGGTCGATTTTTGGCCTATATGAAAATAATTGCAAATGTTTTCATTTATATATGTTTTTTATCTTTTGAACTGCGAATTGAGCATGATTGAATGTCTGTGTTTCTCATTTTCAATTGCTAAAATTATCCTTAAAATTCATCAAAATGCTTAAAATTACTAAAATTTAGGTTGAAAACATATAATAATGGCTTTGTTATGCTATTATTCTTTGTTTGTTATGCTAAAAAAGTATATTTTGCTGTTTTTTCATAAAATTGATCTCCATTTTTTTAAATCAAGCTTTATAATCATTCATCATTTTAAAATTCGATCATTAATTTTGAATGCTCATTTTCCTTTTTTGTCTTTTCAAATTTATGGATTCGTGTGTGTGATTGTTCATACATAAGGGTTTCGATTTCTAAAAATGCTCGTTCAAAAATTCTATGATCTCATTTTTCGATTCATTATTTTTCTTAGTTTTAAAATAGAGAATGAGAAAAATTAAGCTTACCGTTTTACCGTCTGAATCTCTAATTTTGATTCTCATATTATTTTGAGTTTTGCAAAACTCTATAATTAAAAATGAAAATATTTTCATAAAACTATTTTTCAAAAATTCATTTTCATAAATTCTTGTTCCATAATTTTATGATCATTTTTATTCCCTGGTTTTCATTTTCTAAAAATTGATATGTCTTGATTCTAAAAATTCATCATCCAAATTTTGTTATTTCATAAATTTTGATGCATTTCAGAAAAGCGAGATTTTCGATTTTTAAAAATTTATCTCATCATGAGTTTTTGTTTTTCCTGATTCCTAAAAATTTGGACTCTCATTTTTTTAAAATCGTCTTCTTTTTGTCGAAAAATAAAAAAATGCCAAAAATGGCACTTTGAAATTTCGTTTAAGCCGTATAACTAATAAAAATCATTTATTTCATTTGCTAATTTTTAAGTTAAATTATAAAAAAAAGTTAAAAAAACATAGATTTTACCTATATTTTTCTTATATTTTGAAAAACGGGCAAAAAAAAAGAGATTTACCCATTTTTTGAGTAAATCTCTATATTTTATAGTAAAATCGTCATAAACATTAGTAAAGCAAGTGTGTAGTAACATAAAACTGCGATACAGTCGTTTAGAGTTGTGATGAATGGACCACTTGCTGCTGCTGGGTCGACTTTCATCTTTCTTAAAACGATTGGTACTAATGTTCCAAATAGACTTGATAGAGTCATTGCAGCAACTAATGCGACACTTGCTGTTGCACTAACCTTTAAACAGTCATAGATATTAAATCCATTTCCTGTAATTATTTCTTCATGTTTGATTGCTAGGAAGGCTAATATTGATACAAATGATACAGTTGCTAGGATTAATCCGTTTGTAAATCCTACTCTGATCTCTTTAAATATTAGTTTCTTTTCTTCTTTTTTAGATACATCTGAGTTTGCGATAACTCTGACTGTTACGGCTAGAGACTGTGTTCCTACATTACCAGCCATATCTAAAACTAGAGATTGGAAGAACATTATAGTTGCTATTTTAGCTACTACTCCTTCAAAACATGATATTAATATTGATACTAAAATTGATAATACAACTAGTATCATAAGCCATGGAATTCTCTTTTTAACTGATGAGAATAATGATTCATCTAGATCTGATTCACTAGACATACCGGCTAATTTAGCGTAGTCTTCGCTTAATGTATCATCAACTAATTCTACTACGTCACTACTAGTTAAAACACCTAATAAATGCTTATTTTCATCTGTTACAGGGATGATATCCATGCTGTAATCAATGATTTTTTCAATGGAATCATCTATTAAATCATTGGCATATAAATAAGGTGTATTTTGCCTTATAATTGAGTCTATATCATCTTTTGCTCTAGCTTTAATTAAGTCCTTTAAATCAATAGTTCCTAAGTATTCATTATCTTTATTTACAGCTATTAAAGTCTTAACATTATCGTTTTCTTTTGCCATTTTGATAACTCTTCTCATGGCATCTTTTACTGATAAATCACTTCTAATATCAATATAGTTTGTAGTCATTAAACTACCAATTTCATCATCGTTAAATGAATTGATTAATTGTAAATCTTCCTTGATTTCGCCTTCCATTAAATCTAAG
>JAILIR010000179.1 GCA_024695185.1 bacterium
ACAAGCCTTTGCTTAATTATTCTAATTGGTTATATTATTGTAGTTGTATATAACTATGTAAGAGAAAAGCTTGAAAAGGGTGCTGTAATTAAGACATTCAAGCAATATATGGCTCCTCAGGTAGTAGAAGCCTTTATGAAGGATAATAAACAATCATCTAATCTTGTTGGTGAAAGAAGAGATGTAGCTTGCTTATTTGTTGATATTAGAGGTTTTACTCGTATGAGTGAAACATTAGTAGACCCAGTTAAGGTAGTTAAAATTTTAAATGATTATTTAGGTATGACTACTAAACAAATATTTGATAATGATGGTATGCTTGATAAGTTTATAGGTGATGCTTGTATGGCTATATTCAATGCTCCATTTGATATTGATGATTATGAATTTAAAGCTATAAAAGCTGGTTTAGGTATTGTTAAATATGGTGAACCTATTGCTAAACAAGTATTTGAGGAATATGGTATTACTATTGGCTTTGGTGTAGGTGTTAACTGTGGTGAAGCTATTATAGGTAATATTGGTTGTGACTTTAGAAAAGACTATACTGGTATAGGTGATACTATTAATACCGCATCTAGACTAGAAAGTAATGCTAAAGGTGGACAAGTAATTATTAGTGAAGAAACACTAAATAGGGTAGATGAAAATGGTAATTATAAACTAAAAGATAGATTAATTGTTGAAGAAAATGGTTACTTAAACTTAAAGGGTAAAGCTAAACCAGTTTTAACATTTAATGTAATAGGTGTTAAAGAAAACAATGAAGTAAAGGAGGGAGAAAATGGAGAAACTACTAATGATTCCAAGAATTAATGAACTAGAAGAAAACCTTAAACTAAGGGATAAACTTGGCATTGGCTTTGAGTTTAATGATTTCTTTATTCCATCCCTTTTAGATGATAAGGTTGAATTAGAAAAAAGAATTAAAGCATATAAAGAGATAGGTGGATATAATACTATTCATGGTGTATTTTTTGATATTTGTTTTAATTCAAGTGATGAATTAATTAAAAATGCTAGCTACACAAGAGCTAGACAAACATTACAAATCGCTACTGAACTTGGTTGTAAAAAGATAGTATTTCACACTAATTATATTGTTGGGTTTAATTCCGTTGATTATAAGAAGATGTGGGTAGATAGAAATGCCATAGCTTATAAAACATTCTTAAAGGAATTCCCTAATATTGAAATATTAGTAGAAAATATGTTTGATGAAAATGATACATTAATTTTAAGATTACTTGAAGCTGTAGATGATCCTAGATTTAGAATGTGCTTTGATGTGGCACATGCTAATCTATCAGAGGAATCTATTGATGATTGGTATTATAACTGTAAAAAATATATTAGCCATATTCATATAAATGACAATTTAGGTGATTCTGATGCTCATTTAGCTATAGGATATGGAAATATTGATTATGATTATGTTGTAAGACTTTTAAACGAATTTAAAGGTACTGTTTTAATTGAGGTTAAAACAACAGAAGATTTTCTTAAATCTCTTGAATGCCTATTACAGAAGGGGTTGAAGCTATGCTAAAGAAGATCTTAGATTTAGGTATTAAAATTAGTCAAGAGCATGATTATAATAAATTATTTGGTATCTTCTTAAAAGGTACAACAGATATTGCTAACTGTGATGCAGGAACACTTTATATATATAAAGAGAAGAATATTGATGGTGAGATTAATAAATATTTATATTTCGCATCAACTATAAACCATACCTTAAAGCAATATGGTGGATTAGATGGTGAAAAATTAAATTTACCACCAGTAGTATTTAGTGAAACTAATGCATCTAGCTATGCAGGTATTCATAGAGTTATTTTAAATGTAAGTGATGTTTATAAGGATGAAAATGCAATATGGATGGGACCTCGTAAATATGATTCTATTACAGGCTATCATACACAAAGTGTATTAGTAATTCCTCTAATTGATAAAAAGGACGATTTAATTGGTGTCTTACAATTAATAAACTGTCTAGATTCTGATGGTAATGTTATTCCTTTTAGTAAGGATATAGAAAATATTATTTATTCCTTATCTAGCCAAGTAGCAATGATTTTATCTAATATGCTACTAACTAATGATATGGCAGATTTACTTGATTCGACTATCATTTCACTAGTAAATGCTATAGAAGCTAAAACACCATTTAATGCCTTACATACAAATACTGTAACAGGTTTATGTGATTTATTTATTGACTACTTAAATAAAAATAGTAGTGAATATAAATTTAGCCAGGATGAAAAGGATGTTCTTCATATGGCAGCCCAATTACATGATGTTGGTAAGATTGGTGTTAATGATGAAATATTAAATAAACCAACAAGACTAGCTAATAGAATAGATTATATTAGAAGTAGAATAGAAAACTTAAAGCTACAATTACTTGTTAAAAAATATGAAGAAAATAACCCTAGTCTTCAAGATGAAATAGATAAATTATCTAGTGATTTAGAATTCATTGAAAATGTGAATAATGCGCCATTTATTGATGATGAGAAGATGGTTAGAATTAATGAATTATGTAATAAAAAGGTTCTTGGAGTTGACCTACTAACTGATGAAGAAAAGGATGACCTACATATTATTAAAGGTACATTAACTCAAGCTGAAAGAAATCATATACAAGAGCATGTAACTAAAACAATTAATATTTTAAGGGATGTTAATTTTGGTAAGAAGTACCATAACTCTTTAACTATCGCAGGACGTCACCATGAGTTATTAGATGGATCTGGTTATCCTAATCATTTAAAGAGTGATGAACTAGATACATTTGTTAGAATATTAACAATTATGGATATCTTTGATAGCTTAACAGCATCAGATAGACCATATAAAGCAACTATTCCTGTAGAAAAAGCATATGGTATACTATGTGCAATGGTTAATGAAGGAAAGCTTGATCCTAAGCTTGTAGGATATTTAAGGGGATTCATTGATGAACTATTAAATAAATATGGTAATTTAGATGGTAAGATTGCTAAAACTATTTTAGAAATAAAAACTAAAGAAAAAGAACTAAAAGCAAAAGAGAAGTTTTAATTATGAATACAAATAAT
>JAILIR010000096.1 GCA_024695185.1 bacterium
TAACTTAAGGTATAATATAGATAGAGGTTTACTACTATTGAATTTAGTAGTTAGTATAGATAGGGGTGTTTTAAATGCAAGTAATTAGAGTACAATTTAAGCCAGTTGGTAAAAAATATTATTTTAGCCCTAATAATATAGCTTTAAATCCTGATGATAAAGTAGTAGTTGAAACTATTAGAGGAATAGAATTAGGTACTGTAGTAGGTAGTGTAATTGATATTGATGAAACTGAATTAGTATCTGAATTAAAACCTATTTTAAGAAAAGCTACTAAGCGTGACTTAGAAGATTATAAAATCGCTAAAGAAAAGGAAAATGGCGTTAAAGAAAAAACCAAATTCTATGCGATTAATAACGGACTTGAAATGAAGATTTTGGGTTGTGAATATACCCTAGATTTAGGTAAGCTAATTATTTATTTTGAAGCTGAAGGAAGAGTTGATTTTAGACAACTTGTTAAGGATTTAGCTGAAGAATTTAAGGTTAGAATAGAATTACGTCAAGTAGGGCCTAGAGATGGCGCAAAGTTTATTGGTGGACTTGGTCCATGTGGACTTAAGATATGTTGTGTAACACATATTGATGATTTTGATAATGTAACTATTAAGATGGCTAAAAATCAAAATCTAAGTTTAAACCCACAAAAGATAAGTGGTACTTGTGGTAAATTATTATGCTGCATCAAATATGAAGATGAAGTATATAAGCAAGCAAGACTTAACTTACCTGATATAGGTGATACTGTAAAAACTAAAGATGGTATTGGTAAAGTAATAGGCTTAGATATTTTAAAAGGCTTAATCCAAGTAAAGTATCCTGATGAAAGATTTGAAACAATCACATCAAAAGATGTCTTAGATAAAAGAGAACATAAGCAAGCAGTTGATGATGAAAAATTAAGGAGTCTTGAATAATGGAAGTAATTAATGATCTACTTGGTTATGATGGCTTAAAAATAGTTCAAAACCCAGAGATGTTTAGTTTCTCTATTGATTCAATGATTTTAGGGTATTTCGCCACTATCAACAAAAAAATGAATAATATCGTTGATTTTTGCACTGGTAATGCCCCAATCCCCCTATATCTTACACTTCGTACAAAAGCCCATATAACAGGCATTGAAATACAAAAAAAGGTATATGAATTAGGCGTTAAAAGTGTTAAAATGAATAATAAGGATAATCAAATTACTCTTTTAAATGAAGATTTAAAAGGAGTAAGTTCTAGAATAAAAGAAAAAGTAGATTTGATTACCTGTAATCCACCATTTTTTAAACTTAATGAATCTAGTAATATAAATAAAAGCGAATATAAAACTATTGCTAGACATGAGGTTAAAATTACTTTAGAAGAATGTGTATATGAAGCAAGCAAATTACTTTCTACAGGAGGATACTTTGCGATGGTTCATAGACCTGATAGATTAGCTGAGATTCTAGAAGTAATGAAAAAATACAAATTAGAACCCAAAAGATTACAGTTTATATATCCTAAAATTGATAGTGAACCAAATCACATTCTAATTGAATGTGTTAAAGATGGTAATCCAGGTTTAAAGGTATTAAAACCATTAATCGTTTATGAAAATGGAGTATGGAGTAAAGAGATTTTAAAAATATATAATTTAAAGGAGGAATAAATTATGTTTTTAGGTTTATTAAATAGAAAGGAAAAATTGAAATTCTTAGATTTAGCAATCTATATGATCGATGTTGACGGGGAGCCAACATTAGTTGAAAAAAGATTACTTGAAACTATTAAAGCTGAACTAGGAAAGGAAATAGTTGATGAATATACATTTACTAGAAGTGATGATGTTGATATGACTATCCAATTCTTCACAGATAGTAATAAGGTTGTAAGAAACATCATTTTCTTAAACTTATCAAAGATCATGTTAGTAGATGATTTCTATAACACAAGTGAACATATTTTACTTGAAAAGATTCAAAAGGCTTTCCAAATTACACCTGAAAAGCGTAGAGAACTTATTAAGCTTGTATATGAAGAAAAGGACTTAAGAGAAAAAGTTAAGCGTGCTCTAGAGGACGAGGAAACTATTTAATGCAAAGACAAAAAAGTTTTAGTAACAATAAATCTACACTATTTTTAGTTGCTACCCCTATAGGTAACTTAAGTGATATTACCTATAGAGCTGTTGAAACATTAAAAAGTGTAGATTATATTTTCGCAGAAGATACAAGAGTTTCTAAAACTCTTCTTATGCATTATGATATTAAAACTCCTCTTGATAGTTATCACGAATACAACAAAGAAGAAAAAGGGAATAAGATATTAGAACTATTAGATAAGGGTAGTAATGTTGCACTTATTAGCGATGCTGGAATGCCTATTATAAGCGATCCAGGCTATAGCGTTAGTAGATGTGCCATTGACCAAGGCTATAATGTTGTAATAATTCCTGGAGTAAGCGCAAGTCTTTCAGCCTTAGTCGTATCAGGAATTAATCCTCATCCCTTTCTTTTTTATGGGTTCTTAAGTAATAAAGTGCAAGCAAGAAGAAAAGAGCTAGAATTATTGAAGGATAAAAAAGAAACTCTTATTTTCTATGAAACTCCTCATAGAATAGAAGAGTTCTTACATGATGCCTTAAATATTCTAGGAGATAGAAAAATGGCTTTATGTAGAGAATTAACAAAAAAGTTTGAAGAAATAATTAGAGGTAATATTAGTGAAGTAATTGAAATATTACCTGAAATAAAGGGTGAAATGGTTTTAGTTATTGAAGGTAGTAATGAAACTAATGATTATTCTAATTTAACAGTTATTGAACATGTTAATTTATACATTAAAGAAGGTAAAACTACTATGGATGCGATTAAGTTAGTCGCTAAAGATAGAAATGTAAAGAAACAAGAAATATATGATATATATCATGGAAAGGAGTGATTACTATGGAAAAATATTATTTGACCACTGCAATCACATATGCATCAGGAACACCTCATATAGGTAATGACTATGAAATCATTTTATCAGATGCCATTGTTAGATTTAAAAGATTACAAGGCTTTGATGTAAGATTTCAAACAGGTACTGATGAACATGGACAAAAAATACAAGAAAAAGCTAAGGCTGCTAATGTAACACCTAAAGAATTTGTTGATAAAACTTCTAGCTATGTTAAAGAAAACTATAAGTTATTAAACATAAGCTATGATAAGTTTATTCGTACAACAGATCCTGATCATGAAAAAATGGTTCAAGATATTTTCCAAAAATTATATGATAAAGGTGATATATATCTAGGAAAATATGAAGGATGGTATTGTGTTCCTTGTGAAGCATTCTTCACTGAAACACAAGCTAAGGATAATGAATATAAATGTAAGGACTGTGGAAGAGCTTTAACTAAATCTAGTGAAGAAGCATATTTCTTTAAACTAAGTAAATATCAAGATAGATTAGTTAAGCATATTCATGATAATCCTGAATTTATTCAACCAGAATCAAGAAAGAATGAAATGTTAAATAACTTCTTAAAGGATGAACTTCCTGATTTATGTGTATCAAGAACTTCATTTGATTGGGGTATTAAAGTTCCTTTTGATCCTAAACATGTTATTTATGTATGGATTGATGCTTTAAGTAATTATTATACAGGTTTAGGTGAACCAAACTCAGAATTATCTAAAAAATACTGGCCAGCAAATGTACATATTATTGGAAAAGATATTTTAAGATTCCATACTATTTATTGGCCAATTATGTTAATGGCTTTAGATATTGAACTACCTAAACAAGTATTTGGACATCCTTGGATTTTATTCGGTAATGATAAGATGAGTAAATCTAGAGGAAATATTATGTATACAAAAGATTTAGTTGATGAATTTGGTGTAGATGCTGTAAGATATTATGCAATACATG
>JAILIR010000017.1 GCA_024695185.1 bacterium
TTGTAAGACCCCTTGAAGACTACGAGGTTGATAGGACAGAGGTGTAAGTGCAGTAATGTATGTAGCTGACTGTTACTAATAGGTCGAGGGCTTATCCAAATATATGGGTTAAGGATAATTCAATGTGTAGTTTTGAATGTATAGTGGCCTAGTGGCTCAGTTGGTTAGAGCGCCGCCCTGTCACGGCGGAGGTCGAGGGTTCGAGTCCCTTCTGGGTCGTTGATATGGGATCATAGCTCAGCTGGGAGAGCATCTGCCTTACAAGCAGAGGGTCACAGGTTCGAGTCCTGTTGGTCCCACTAGACAAATTAATATTGCCGA
This sequence comes from bacterium, assembly GCA_024695185.1. Classification (GTDB taxonomy): domain Bacteria; phylum Bacillota_I; class Bacilli_A; order Acholeplasmatales; family JAEDCM01; genus RGIG10196. Next base: position 322 of record JAILIR010000017.1, read on the forward strand.
CGTGGCTCAATTGGCAGAGCAGCTGACTTGTAATCAGCAGGTTATCGGTTCAAGTCCGATCGTCGGCTTAATGGGCGGATTCCCGAGTGGCCAAAGGGGGCAGACTGTAAATCTGTTAGCTACGCTTTCGGAGGTTCGAATCCTCCTCCGCCCACTATCTTCAAACAATTAAATATTGAAGGTTTTAGTTATTGTCGCGGGGTAGAGCAGTCTGGCAGCTCATCGGGCTCATAACCCGGAGGTCATAGGTTCAAATCCTATCCCCGCAACTCAAATGCCCAGATAGCTCAGTTGGTAGAGCAAAGGACTGAAAATCCTTGTGTCGCTGGTTCGATTCCGGCTCTGGGCATTTTCTATTTGCTATTTATTGGAAGTAAAATGGTTTAAATATCATGTTTTATTAAGTAGTGTCTGTTATGATTAGTTATGAATGAATTAAATAATGTAGATTAAATTATTAAAAGATAATTTAATTGTAAATGCCCAGATAGCTCAGTTGGTAGAGCAAAGGACTGAAAATCCTTGTGTCGCTGGTTCGATTCCGGCTCTGGGCATTTTTTCTTGTCTTTTTTTATTTTGTCCACAAATATAAGTAATTTTTCTATAATTTATCCACAATTATGAGATTTATCCACATATATTTACAAAAACTATTTACAAAAGATGGAAACTTTGTTATAATTGCTATGATATTGTTAGTTGTAAGTAATATAAATTTAATTATACTATTTACGTTGTAGCATATTTCAAATTTTTACATAGGAAATAAACGCAATCAAATAGTAAGAGTGAACTTTGGTAGATTATATTAAAGTTAATAGCATTAATACGATTGGGGAATTGCAAAAAATGACAAATGATAAGTTACAAGTGAATATGCTAGGAGGTTTAAAGATTACCTACAAGGGAAGAACGATAACAGATAATTCTAATCGTTCTAAGAAGATGTGGAATCTTTTAGCATATATTATTACATATCGAGCAAATCCTATTTTACAAAGTGAATTTATAGATAATATTTGGCCAGATGATGAAAGTCGTAATCCGGTTAGTGCGTTAAAGACATCTTTGTGTAGAATAAGGAATTTGTTAGATGACATTGCACAAGAAGATGAGAAATTTATTCTTTCAGCAAGGGGTTCATATCAATGGAATCCTGAGTATGAATGTGAAGTTGATGTTCAAACTTTTGCAGATGATTGCAAAGAGGCATCAAATGAAGAATTGAATGTATATGATAGAATTAGGTTATATAAAAGTGCACTTGATGTGTACAAGGGAGATTTCCTACCTAAATTGTCAGCTGAGATGTGGGTTATTCCACTTACAGCACATTATCATTCAATGTATTTAGAGTCAGCCAAAAGTCTTATTGAATTGTTAGAAAAGAAAAAAATGTATGATGATATGGTGAAGTATTGTATAGAGGCTTTACAAATTGAGCCTTATGATGAAAAATTACACTGCCAATTAGTCAGAGCGTTTATGAAACAAGGAAATAATACGGCTGCCCTAGAACATCATAAAAAAGCTACAGAAATTTTGTACAATAATTTAGGTGTTCAACCATCAAAGGAACTTAGACAATTATATTTAGAGATAATTAAGACAAAACAAGAATTAGAAACTAATCTTGATATAATAATTGATAATTTAAAAGAGGCTGATTATAAAAAAGGTGCTTTTGTATGTGACTATGGAATATTCCAAGAAACATATAGAATAGTAGCAAGACAAGCATCAAGAAATGGTAGATCTATATATGTAGCTTTAGTTACTGTTTCTGATTCAAAAGGTCAAATACCTAAGCTTGATTCACTTAATAAAGATATGACTAAGCTTTTATTATCAATAAAAAACTGTCTAAGACGAGGAGATATCGTTTCTAAATACAGTGGGGCACAGTATGTTATTATGCTACCAGATGTCAATTTAGAAGATGGCGAAAAAGTAATGAAAAGGATTGTTAATAGTTATTATAAAAATAATAGAAAAAGTTTGTTGAAATTGGATTTTAAACTAAGAAAAGTAGAAACAATGGATAAGAATATCTTTTTTAGCAAAGGTCAATATAATCGAAGAAAGACAATTGACGTTACAAATGATGAAAAATAATATAATAAGTATATTTTAGATAGAAAAAGCAACTAATTTTTTTAATAGTTGCTTTTTTCATGTAATTATATTAAATAATAAGATTTTACTTTACTTGACAAGGATATACTAGGAGTGTAGTATTTTAATTAAGTTAAACAACAAATGAAAGGATTGATAAAAGTGTCAATAGGATTTATAGGAGCAGGAAACATGGCAAGTGCCATGATATCAGGAATAATAAAAAATAATATTTATAAAAAAGAAGAAATTATTATATCTGATGCAAGTAATAAAGCTTGTGATAAGGCAAAAAATGAATTAGGTGTAGGTGTTGCAACAAGTAATGTAGATTTAGCAAAAAATGCAGATATTATAGTATTATCAGTAAAACCACAACACTATGAAAGTGTAATTACACAGATAAGAGATAGTGTAAGTAATGATAAGATTATAATAACAATTGCACCAGGACAAACTTTGCAAAGATTAAAAGATTTATTTAAAAATGATAAATTAAAAATAGTTAGAACTATGCCTAATACTCCAGCTCTTGTAGGAGAAGGAATTACTGGTGTGTGCCCTAATGAGAATGTATCTAGTGAAGAATTAGATAAGGTATGCAATATAATAAGTGGATTTGGTTTATGCGAAGTAGTAGCAGAAAGTATGATGGACGCTGTAGTTTCAGTGAGTGGTAGTTCACCAGCATATGTATTTATGTTTATAGAGGCTATGGCTGATGCGGCAGTAAGAGATGGAATTCCTCGTGATAAGGCTTATAAATTTGCAGCTCAAGCAGTGCTTGGAAGTGCTAAGATGGTACTAGAAACTGGTAAACACCCAGCAGAATTAAAAGATATGGTTTGTTCACCAGCAGGAACTACTATAGAGGCAGTAAGAGTACTAGAAGAAAAAGGATTAAGATCTAGTGTAATGGAAGCTATGAAAGCTTGTACAGATAAGGCAAGAAGTTTATAAAATATATGTAATTAGCTCTTAGGAAAGGACATGATTATTATAATGGAAAATGCAATTGATATATTAAAAGAATGGATTGATAAGTCAGATAATATAGTTTTTTTTGGAGGAGCGGGTGTATCTACAGAAAGTGGAATAAAAGACTTTAGAAGTGAGGGTAACTATCTAAGAAAAGGAAATCTAACACTAGAACAACTAATAAGTGCGACATATTTTAGAGAACATACTAAGGATTTTTATGATATGTATAGGAGTTTGTTTGATAATACGGGTATTATGCCTAATATAACGCATAAAAGGTTAGCTGAACTAGAAAAAGAGGGGAAACTAAAAGCAATAGTTACTCAAAATGTAGATGGACTTCACCAACTTGCAGGTAGTAAAAATGTACTTACCTTACATGGTGATGTAAGTAGAAATTATTGCCTTGATTGCCATAAGTTATATGATGAAAAATTTGTATTTTCTTCAAAGGGTATACCAAGATGTGAATGTGGAGGAATAGTAAAACCAGATGTAGTCTTATATGAAGAAGGCCTAGATCAAGAAATACTAGAAAAATCAATTAATGCTATAGCTAATGCAGACGTATTAATAGTAGCAGGAACATCACTTAGTGTATATCCAGCAGCAGGACTAGTAAATTATTATAAAGGAAATAAGTTAGTACTTATCAATAAGACAAGTACGCCATATGATAGTAAGGCAGATTTGTTATTACATGAACCACTAGGAGAGATATTTTCAAAAATATAAAGATTATAATTAATAAATAAGATTTTTAAAGACTTTCTACAAAGTATTAAGTGTATTTTGTAGGAAGTTTTTTATTTGAGCAGAGCACTTAGCGAGGTGTTTTCTAGCCTAGTTGAGCTTGTTAAAAATCACATTTTTTTCTAAATTTGTAAAAAAAGGTAGATAAATGGAACGATATAGTTTATAATATAGTAAGTTGTATAATTTTGTAATCTTATATTGAAAAGGAGGATGGTAGTATATCGAAAAAAAGTATATGATACTACCTAGTACAGCGTATGAGTAATAAAAGATCGAGAAAAGATAGAATAGACATAGGAAATAGTTCAAATATAGGGAAAAAAGTAAGCATAGGGAAAAAATCATTTGATTTTAATACAAATATATATAGTAATAATGCAAATTCAAGATATAAAGATGATTATGT
>JAILIR010000019.1 GCA_024695185.1 bacterium
TACAATAACTAATTCAGAAATAAAAACAGCAATTTACAAAGTTTCTAGTGGTAGATTGTATGCAGATTCTAATTTAAGTGAAAATGCAGTTTATCCAGTAATATTTATAGATAAAACAGCTAAAGCTAAAAGTGGAATAGGAACACTTGATAATCCATATAGTTTCACTGAGCAAGAAGAAGTAGGTGAAGAATGAAAAAGACACTTATAATTATACTAACAATATTAAACCTAGGTGCTATTGCTTGTTTAGTTTTAGCATATGGACCATATAATGGATTTAGAAATTGGTTTATAACAACTACAGCTGATTCATGGCATCATAGTTATTTTGCACACGTAATTTATTCAGATGAACAAATAAAAACAGTATTAGATTCTATGCAAACATATGAGGCAGAAGGGGTTACTGATGCTTCACAAATAACATTTAGTAATGAAGATCCAGGTGTATATGAATCTATTTATGAAGAACAAGTATTAAAAAGAGCTGAAGGTAATGATTTATATAAAGTAATAGAAATATCAGGACCTAAATATAAAGGATATGTATTAGTTGTGTATGATCCATCAAGAATAAGTTTATATCAATCACCTAGAATGAAAACTGGTGGTCAACAAATGACTTCACTTGCTAAATCAGCAGATGCGATTGCTGCGGTTAATGCAGGAGGTTTTACTAGAAATGCTGAAACACATGCTATATATCCTTACGGTTCTGTAATAATGGATGGTAAACTTTATAATGATAAAGGTGGAAACTTAATTGGGTTTAATTATGACAATGTTTTAACACTTACTAAAGAAAGCCCTTCAAGTGCTGTAGCAAATGGTATGAGAGATGCTGTTAGCTTTGCACCATTCTTAATTGTAAATGGGGAACCAACTACATTTAAAAATGGTGGAGGATATGGAATGAGACCTAGAACAGCAGTAGGTCAACGAAAAGATGGTATAGTATTATTTATTGTAATAGATGGTGATTCATATGGTACAAGAGGTATGGATATGGAAGAATTAACAAATTTGTTCATACGTTATGGTGCTTATAATGCTGCAAACTTGGATGGTGGAGGATCATCTAGTATGTATGTAGATTGAAAACTATTAAATGAACCAAAAGGATTTGGATATAGTGGTCAAAGATATATAATAAATGCTTGGGTTTTAAAATAATTTAAAAAACATCTTGAAAATATATTTAAAATATTATACAATTATATTGCTTGTTAAAAAGCAATATATGTCTTCTTAGCTCAGTCGGTAGAGCAACTGACTCTTAATCAGTGGGTCTAGGGTTCGAATCCCTAAGAGGACACCATTTAGAATAAAAAAATATCTAACAAATAAGTTAGATATTTTTTAATTATTTTAATTTTTTAGTACTCAAATATAAACATATGAAATAACCGATGATGCTACAAGAAATGATTATAATAGCAAGTATTTTATATTCATCATAAGCTAAAAGAGCACATCCTCCAATACAAGAAATTATAGAAATAATTATGATAGGTATTAATTTTTTTAATGATTTCTTATTAGCTTTTAATTCTTTCTGTTTTAATGTTATACTTTTAGGATGCTCTATATAATACCTTTTTTCATTATTTGTATATGTAATAGCACCAGCAATGTATAAGCAAAAACCTAAAATCAAGCATAATAACCAAAATCCTATAAAAAATCCAATTAAGAAGAATGCACCACCTAGTGCTAGAAGAATAATTGAAGAAGTAGAATTAGCGCCTTCCTCTCTCATACAAATTCTTAATGAAGCTTTTTCAGCACTAGTTAATTCCTTGTAACTTTTTATTTTTTTCTTAGATGTTTTATTTATCCCATCAATAGGGCAAGCACAATTAGGACAAGCATTTGCTTTATCACTAAATTCTTTACCACATTCACTACATTTAATTAAAGACATACAAAACTCCTTCCTTTAAGTATTATAACATATATGTTAAAAATATTTTTAAATGATTTGCAAAAATCTTGTTTTTATGTTATCTTATTTACGCAACTTGAAAAAAAATTAATTTTTTTTAAAAAAGTATTGTCAAAAGTAAAAAAATACGATATACTTTAATAGTCGTACAGATTTAATGGACCTGTAGCTCAGTTGGTTAGAGCACACGCTTGATAAGCGTGGGGTCGCAGGTTCAAGTCCTGCCAGGTCCACCATAATATGCCTCAATAGCTCAGTCGGTTAGAGCACTTGACTGTTAATCAAGGGGTCGTAGGTTCGAGTCCTACTTGAGGCGCCATCTGGCCCGTTGGTGAAGTGGTTGAACACACATGCCTTTCACGCATGCATTCGTGGGTCCAA
>JAILIR010000021.1 GCA_024695185.1 bacterium
ATTAATTTGTATTCTTTAATTGCTTTTACGAAGTTTGCCCATATTCTTTTTCTATATTTTGTAATCAAACTTCTTTCAACTTCTTGATATAACTCCATAATTAACACCCATAGTATTTTACCACAAAAAATATATATTTCAAAATATATATTGCATAATTTTTTTTATGTGATATAATTTTTTATTGGAAAAGGGGAGCTGGTTTAACTGGCTGAGAGGAAGATTGATCTTCGACCCTATAACCTGATCTAGGTAATGCTAGCGGAGGGAACATATATTTTTACGTCCCTTCCTTTAAAAAAATTTAAGGAGGATTTTTATTTTATGAAAAACTTTAGTGTTAAAGTTTTATGCGAAATAGCTATTTTCGCAGCAATTGGGTTTGCTTTAGACCTACTTCAAGGTTCACTATTTGGTAGAGTATGGGTAAATGGTGGATCTATTGGAATTGCTATGGTTCCAATATTTATAATAAGTTATAGAAGAGGATTAGTTCCTGGAATAATGTGTGGACTTCTTCTATCACTAGTTCAAATGCTTGGTGGTGTATATGTATTCCAAGGGAAAACATTTGATAATTCATTTTTAAAAGTTATGGGGCCATTCTTTCAAATAATGCTTGATTACATTTTAGCTTATACATTGGTAGGTGTTGCTGGAGCTTTCTCAGGAATGTACAAAAATTCAGAAAGTTCAAAAACAAAAATGTTAGCAATTATTTTAGGATGTATTATTGGCGGAACGCTAAAATTTATCGTTCATTTCTTATCAGGAGGATTCTTCTGGTTAGATGGTTACTCAAAATTCGCAGGAATAGTTAGCGATAATTGGTTATATTCATTTGTTTATAACATTTCATATTGCTTACCTTGCATTGTTTTATCAACAATAATTATGGTTTTAATCGCTAAATTACATCCTGAATTTATCATTCCAGATGCATCGGTAGACAAAAACGAGGTGATAAACAATGAAGAATAAATATGTTAAACCAATTTTAATGACTGTATGTGGATCATTATTTGTGCTATTTTCAATCATACTATTTGCATCAAGCGCAGTTAAGAAAGACAGTTCTTATGAAACAGCAAATGGTGATTATCTATATATGTTCAAATACAAATTTAACTCAAATTATCTAATCGGTATGATTTTAGGATTAATTATGCTTGGATATGCAATCTATGTTCTTATATCTACTAAGAAGAATATTTCTTATAACAAGAATGCTTCAAATTTACTTCTATCCATTTCATTCTTAATATTATGTACTTATTGTGGTAAGCAATTTTTTGAACAGACTATTGAGGATAAGCTACCTTACAAAAATACACAGGTATACTTATATTCCTTCATTATTCTTGGAATTATATGTGCGTATTACATATTAGAGTACTTTACAAACAAAAAGAAAAATGCATAAAAAAATAAAGTGTTTGGTTAACCTAGAGCCAAACACTTTTCTTTTTGAAAAATTAAATTGTTTTTTTGATGTTTGCTTTATCTTCAGCATTATAAGTAATAATATCTACATTACATGGTAACATAACCTTAAGTAATCTTTCGATATCATCGATATATACAGTCTTAACTGAAGCATCAATTTGGTTATACACGATAGGTGTAGGAATTTTATATCCGTAACCTTGAGCCTTTGTGATAAGACGAGTTACCCTTTCTTCAGATTCACATAAAATAGGTACATTGTTAATTGAGCTTAAAGCTAATATTTCTTTAGTCTTTCCGCTACCTGGTTCACCAATAATCATTTTCATAAAATATCACTCCTTCAAGTTAAATTGGTTTCACTACTATTATTATACAATAAAGAATATTTTTTTCATAGTTAAAAAAAGAAAAATAAATGTAAAATTTTTGCATAAATGTAGAAAAATAATTATTAATAATTTTTTCTTGCATAAAAAATAATTTTATTGTATAATATACTCGGAAAGGATAGTGATCATATGGCAATTGAATGGTTTACATCTAATTCCAAAGACGGAATAGCTACATTATATGATTCTAATATTACTCTAAATAAGAATACTATTAGAAATATTGAAGATGCATATAGTGTTATGCTTGGGATTGATGCAGATAAAAAGCAAATAGTAATAAAGCCACTTAATAAAGAGCAAGATCAACGTGGCGATATTCCACCTACCCATAAATATAAGATCACAATTAGATCTAGTTATGGCAGAATAGCTAACAAGGATTTCATGAAGAAAATTGAGAAACTAGGCGGTTTTACATTAACTGAGCCAAAGAAATTCACAACTTTGTATGATGAAGATAATCACTTAGTAATAATCAATTTAAAGGAGGAGTTGTAATATGTTTTTTAGTGTAGAAACATTTTTAGGAATATCTATTTATGCTTGGATATGGTTAGCTGTAGTAATATTCACATTAGTAATTGAATTTGCGACAACAGAAATTGTATCAATTTGGTTTTTCGTAGGTTCACTAATTTCTATGATATTAGCTATATGTAAGGTAGATCCAGCGATACAAATAGTTGTATTTGTTATCATATCATTCCTTGCACTTCTTATTGCAAGGCCATTTGTTAAAAAATGGACAAAGAGAAATGAAATAAAGACAAATGTTGATTCCATTATAGGTAGAATTGCTATTGTAACAGAGGATATCATCGATGGAAATAGGGGAGTAGTTAAACTTGATAGCCAAGAATGGAGTGCTATATCAAGTGATGATATCACTAAAGGCGCTAAGGTAGTAATTCTATCTATTGAAGGAAATAAACTAATTGTCAAAGAAAATAAAGCGACAAATAATAACATAAGTTATGAATAAAAAGGAGAGATGAATATTATGTTTTATGAATTAGGAACTTTAGGAATTGTATTAATAATTGTAGGTATTATAGCATTTATACTTCTACTATTTATAGTAGTAAATGTTAAAATGGTTAGACAAACTGATAAGTATATCATTCAAAGATTAGGTGGATATCATGCTACATGGGGTGTAGGATTACATATGTTAATTCCATTTATTGATAGAGTAGCTATGGTTGTATCATTAAAGGAACAAGTAAAAGACTTTGATCCACAACCAGTTATCACTAAAGATAATGTAACAATGCAAATTGATACAGTTGTCTTCTATCAAATTACTGACCCAAAATTATATTGCTATGGTGTTGAAAATCCAGTAAGTGCTATTGAAAACTTAACTGCTACTACACTTCGTAATATAATTGGTGAACTAGATTTAGATGAAACACTAACAAGCCGTGATATCATAAATACTAGAATGCGTTCAATACTTGATGAAGCAACAGATCCATGGGGAATTAAAGTTAATAGAGTTGAGCTTAAAAACATTATTCCACCAAAAGATATTAGAGAAGCTATGGAACGTCAAATGCGTGCTGAACGTGAAAAG
>JAILIR010000037.1 GCA_024695185.1 bacterium
TATCATATTTCATACTCACTTTTTTAACTAAGTCTATCTCTTCTTTATTAAAAAAAGAGCTAAATATGGTCTTTTCTTCTATAGGGTCATATATTTTAACACCATTACATAAAATGACCGGACATTTGATTTTTATGCCCTCTGAGACAACTTTTGATGAGTTATAGCTTCTTGCGGTTGCATAAGTAAACATTAATCCACTATCAATTAGCTTATTAAGTTCTTCTATTGTATATTCTGTTAGTTTAGTGTCTTTAGTAAGTAAAGTGCCATCTAAATCAGAGACATATAATATTCTCATAATAATCACCAAAAATATTATACTATATTTTGCCTTTTTTAGGTAAAAAAGTAAATTAGTCATTAAAAAAAAAGATAAAGTGTAAACACTTTCTTAGGTAAATGTGTCTTTTTTTATCTAAAAAGTGTTATAATATACTCTGTATAAGGAGGGTAAAAGCAAATGAAAAAATTATTAATAGCTACACTTACTGTATTATCATTCGTGAGCCTTACAGCATGTGGAAGCGGAAAAAAGTTAACTGCTGAAGAAGCAAAAACTGAAGTTAAAGCTGCACAAGAAAATACAGCTAAAGCTTTAAAAGAAAAGAAAGGCTTAACTGTTAAACAAACAACAAAAGCAAATGCTAATATTTCTGCTAAGGGTGTTAAAATTGGCGAAGGTGCATTTGGAATGGAAATCAAATCTGCAAAACTTGGATTCGATGCTGAAGAATCATTTAACGCAACTGCTGATATGGCAAAATTAAATGCTAAGCTTACAGGAGATATTAAAGCTAATGCAAATTACAGTATCACAGCTAACGGTGAAACTCAAAAGCAAGAATACAAAGTAAGCGGAAATGGTGAAGCTTATGTAATTAACGGAACTGAAAAAGCTAATATCTATGCAAAAGGTAGCGCAACATTACCTGAAAAAGAAGATATCGAATCTTTATTAGGTTTAGCATCTATGTTTAATGATGGAGCTAGCGATATCGCTGAATTCATTGAAGATTTAGATTACAAGACAAATATGAGTGGTAAGATTAACCTATTTGTTGAAAAGGATGAAGATGATAAAGATTTAGATCCATCTGAAATCATTACTGAAATTGATTTCGATTCTCTAATCAAAGATTGGTCAATCTTCACAAAGAAAGGTTCTACTCTTTCTGCTGATTGCTCTAACTTAGCAGCATTCAACATTGATATCGATGCTGATATCAACGAACAATTAGCTGCTTATGGCTTAAAGTTTGAAATTTCTAAATTTGATATTTCCTTAAATAAGGATAATGAAATCACAGGATTTGATTTCAAGATGTCTCTAGAGGGTAATATGGATTTAGGTAAGATTGCATCTTCTACTACTACTGATAGCTCATCTTCATTATTTGGAAAGATTAGCGGTACAGTTTCAATAGATTGTGGATTCAGCTTTGGTGTTACAGTATCTTATGCTGATACAGCAACTGAAATTACAGCTCCAGCTGAATTAACTGCTTTAGAAGAAGTTGATGCTGATGATTTCTTAGAAGAATTATTCGAAAAGATCTTTGGTGGCGATGATGATGACGATGACGATGCTGATTTAACACCAACTGAAAAAGCTGCTGTAACTAAAGCAAACGACGCTTTAGCAGCTGCTAAAACAGTTCTTTTAGAAGCTACTGCAACTGATATTGATTATGTAACTGTAGTAGGATCTACTTACTCAGTAACTGTTAAAGATTTAGTTGCTAACAATGAATTAGAATCTAACCCATTTGATGATGCAGCTACATATACTGATGGTGGTATGACAGTAAGTCTAAACGCTGATACTAACGCTTTCTCAGCTACTACTACTTCAACAATTGATGGTTGTGAATTCATCTTCTCAAACGGATCATTCATAATCTTCAAATAAACTTTAAAACTTAAATATAAAGGCTCTATCCTACGGATAGAGTTTTTTATTTATTTTTTTCGAAAAAAACTATTTATTTTTGTAACATTTTGTATTACAATAGTATTACAGAAGGGGAGGAATTTTAAAATGTTTAAAAAATTATTAATTGCGGCACTTACTTGCTTATCATTTGTAAGTTTAACAGCATGTGGAAGCGGAAAGAAATTAACTGAAGATGAAGCAAAAGCTGAAATTAAAGCAGCTCAAGAAAATACAGCTAAAGCTATAAAAGAAAGAAAAGGTTTAACTGTAAAACAAACTTATAATGCTAAAGCTGATATTAATGCTAAAAATGTTAAAATTGGTGAAGGAGTTCTTGCTTTTGAAGTAAAGTCAGCTAAATTTGGTTATACAACTGATGAATCACTTGAAGCAAATGTTGATTTAATTGATAAGGAAGCTAAGCTTAAAGGAGATATTAAAGCTAACATCCATTATGAATTAAATGCCAACAGTGAAACTCAAAAGAAAGATTATAATGCTAGTGCAAGTGGTGAATTATACTACAAAAATAGTAAAAAGGAAGAAAATAAGTCCAATATTTATGCTAAAGGTACTGCTACTCTTCCTGAAAAAGATGATTTAGAAGAAATACTTAGCTTCTTTGAATTATTAAATTATGATACTGAAGATTTCATGGAAATGATCGAAAATCTACAAACAAGCTATGAAGGTAAAATCAATCTTGGAATTGATAGAGGTGAAGATAGCGAATCTATAGATTATATTGAATACATTAGTAAATATGATTTTTCTACATTAATTAAGGATTGGTCTATATTCACTAAAAAAGGTTCAACTTTAAGCGCAAATTGCTCTAACATTGAAGCTTTAGATCTAGGAATTGATAATGAAGATGTTGAAGAATTAGCTACTTATGGTATTAAACTTGAAATATCAAAATTTGATATTAAATTAGGAAAAAATGGTGAAATTACTAATATTGATTTCAAACTTTCAGTTGACGGAAAATTAGATTTAGCTAAAGTAGCTGAAGCTACTTCTGATGAAATGACTGTATCTGCTTTTGAAAATATGAGTGGTACAGTAGGCGCTGATGCAACTATTGGCTTTGGTATAAATATTTCTTATTTAGATGCTGCACCTGTTGTTATAGTTCCAGATGAATTATTAAAATTAGAAGAAACTTCTTTAGAAGATTTATATGCTATGCTTATTAATGGTGGTGAACCTGATACTAAAAAGTTAGAAAGAAAAGTAAAAAATGTATATGTTACAGCTCAACAACTACTTTTAGAAGCTTCTTCTGTAGGAGTTGCTACATACTTAAAGTTTGATATAAACACAATGACTTATACAGTTACTGTTAAGGATATGGTAGCTTATGGTGAATTATTAGAAAATCCATTTGATCCAAATGACTTTGCTGATGGTGGTATGACTGTTTCATACAAGCAATATGAAGGCTTTGGAGCAACAATTCAAGGAACAATTAATGGATACCACTTCACAATTGATGAAGATGGAAATATCGAAGTATATCAAGCAAAATAACTATAAAAAAATAAAAGCTCTATCCCTAGGATAGAGTTTTTTTATTTTGTCTTTTCTTCTTTAACCTTTTTTATTAGCCTATCTTCAACATATTTAGGAACGAAGTGACTTATATTTCCATGAAGAGCAAATATTTCTTTTACCAAGTGACTTGATAAATAAGAATATTGTGTATTAGTCATCAAAAATATTGTCTCAATATCACCATTTAAGGTTCTATTTGTTGAAGCCATCTGTAATTCATATTCAAAGTCTGTAACAGCTCTAAGGCCTCTTATTAGAGCTGTAGCACCTAATTCTTTGGCTACTTCTACTGTTAACTTACTAGATGAAATTACTTCTACATTTTTAAGTGGTTTAATAACTTCTTTTATTATTTCTACTCTTTCTTCAGGAGTAAAAAAGGCATTTTTAGCATTATTAAACGATACTAAAACATATAATTTATCAAACATTTTACTAGCTCTTTCAATAATATCAATATGACCAAATGTTACAGGGTCAAAGCTACCTGGATAGATACCTATTTTCATACTTATTCCTCCTTTAAATATATTCTAACCTTTTTATAACTATAAGATTTCTCTTTTATAATTCTTAAATTATTATCTTTTATATCATTTTCATACTCACAGACAATTAAA
>JAILIR010000051.1 GCA_024695185.1 bacterium
ATTTTTAAAAAAATTTACGAAAATAAAACACGTCTAATGACGTGCCCTATAATTTTTTATTTGCGGCTTCTTTAAACTCAGGTATTATTGTTTTAAATACTTCAACAATATATGGATCAAAATGAGTTCCAGCATCTTTAATGATTATATCTATTGCTTCATCTATAGGCATAGCTTCCTTATAACATCTTTTAGATATTAAGGCATCGAATACATCAGCTATAGCCATTATACGGGCTGATAGAGGGATTTCTTCTTCCTTTAAGTCGTTAGGGTATCCTGATCCATTCCACTTTTCATGGTGGCTTAAAGCTATATCATGAGCCATATTTAGATAGTCTTCATTTTTTAAGTCATTAAGTATTTTACTAATGATTTCTCCACCTATAGTAGTATGAGTTTTCATAATATTAAACTCTTCATCAGTTAGTCTACCTTTTTTCTTTAAGATTAAATCACTAACACCAATCTTACCAATATCATGAAGTGGAGCAGCATTAGTCATTAGTTCTATCTTTTCATCAGTTAATATATCCTTATACTTATCAGTATTCTTTAAAGCATTTGCAAGTATATTAACATATAATTTAGTTCGTTTAATGTGATCTCCTGTTTCTAGGTCTCTAGTTTCAACTACATCAGCTAAATCTTCAATAACATTTTGTTGCATAACTGACTTTTCTTCTTTTTCTTCAATTATGACATTATTTAACATATCTTGGGTATCTAGCATTATTGCTGTTCTTCTAGTGATAGTTATAGCGATAAAGTCTATGGCGATAATACATAATGTTCTAGGCATTACATAATGTAAGAAGATTTCACCAGCTCTTTTAAAGGTAATCGCACTTACTCTATCTTCTAGTTCATAAGGTTCAGGAACGCCCTTTAGTAGGTTTGCATCATACATTCCCATGAAGTAACTTCCATAAGTTACTAAAGGAACCATGACAAGTGTTGCGGCTATTACCCAAAAGAATAGTTTTCTATCATTTTTATACTGTGCCGCAACAATTGGTGGTATAGCCATTAGTAAAATAGCTTGAAATGATAATGATACACATAAATCTGTAATACAGAAAAAGATAAAGACAATTATTATTACTTTATAAAATGGTTTTTCTAGTATAGTATCATGTTTTTGACATTTAATCATTTTATCATGGATTAAATAAATTAAGAATGGTATTATCGCATATATAGTGAGTTGCCCTATTGATGATCTAAACATCTCTTTTTCAGCTGTAAATAAGCCAATCTCATTTAATATTAAAGCAATTCCACCTAAGAAAGCCATAACAAGCATAAGCATCATATTAAAGAAATTAGCTCTAGCCTCTTGGTATAAATAAACAGATTTATTAGGCATCAAAATCACCACCTTTGAAATCATTATAACATAAATAATATATACTTAAGAATATACTTTTTAATTAAAAATGTGCATTTTTTTACAAAAAAAGACCTTTTTAAGGTCTAAATGCCAGTTTTATCAAAAATTATTTTAAGAATAGCTCAAGCTTTAAGCCCAAACCTTTTGCTATTCTGTCAAGTGTCTTGACTGAAGGATTACTAACGCCTCTTTCGATATCAGATAGATCACTTTGGTGGATTTTTGCTTTTCTAGCTAGTTCAGTTTGTGTCATTTTAGCATCTTCTCTAGCTTTGCTTATCATATTCCCTACTTTTATTCTTATATCATCGATTTCCTTAACTTCAATAAGTCTTCCATTATAATATAATTCTTCTTCCGCTATATCAAGCTCATCATCAAAAATAATTCCGCCAAAACGGACATGCCCATTTTTAAATAGTGATTCATCTTCTTTAAGCCTATTAAAAACTGGATATCTATCCATAATATTATGGAAATTATATTCCATTACTTCACCGCTTTGAAATTCAGCGTGAACTATTAAATTGTCTAAAAACTCAACTTTAATTAGTCTATTAAACATTATGATCACTCCTTATTTCAATGGTGGAAGTTTATGATATGTGCCTGTATTCCACATCGCCAATAATTCTTGTTTATACTTCTGTATAAATTCTTTGACTAACTTCTTTCCGTTTGTAGGAAATTTACCTTTTATAATGGTTCCATCTAAAATAGAAAATGCAGCCCCATCATCTTGGTAAAAAGCATGAATATGTGGCGGTTCGTGTTCTTTATCCGAAAGATACATAAAAATAGTAATCCCATAAAAAAATGAGATTGTTGGCATTTATTTAATTCCTCCTATCATTATTATATAGGATATATCCTATAATGTCAAGCAAAATAAAAAGACCTTTTTAAGGTCTCTTATTATATATTTTGTGCTATTAAGATAGCTACATCAAAGCTAGATAATTGCTTCTTATGCTCTTTTTCTGTGCCTAAGTCACTTCTATTCCATTCATCAACTAATATATCTCCTGACAAAAAGAAGGTATATAAGTTTAAGCCTTTAAAATCACACATAGCTTCTAGAGCTGATGTTTCCATCTCTACACATATACAACCCATACTCTTTCTTCTATCGATATTATCAACTGTTTCTCTATATATAGAATCTGTAGTCCAAGTGTAACCTAAAATATAATCCAAGTTATATTTTTTACATACATCCTCTACTACCTTATAGTTTTTAATATCTATAAAATCACTAGCAGGAGCATAATGATATGAAGTTCCTTCATCTCTATATGCTTTTTT
>JAILIR010000056.1 GCA_024695185.1 bacterium
GGAGATTTAGAAAGAAGAAGCTCACTACCTAAATTAGATGTCATAATAATGATTGTATTTTTAAAATCAACTGTTCTACCTTGAGAATCAGTTATTCTACCATCATCAAGTATTTGAAGTAATAAATTGAATACTTCACTATCAGCTTTTTCAATTTCATCAAATAAAACTATAGAATAAGGATTACGTCTAACGGCTTCAGTTAATTGACCGCCTTCATCATAACCTACATATCCTGGAGGTGCACCTATAAGTCTAGATGAGCTAAACTTTTCCATATATTCAGACATATCAATTCTTACCATATGAGTTTCACTATCAAATAGAGCTTCAGCCAAACTTCTAGCTACTTCCGTTTTACCTACACCAGTAGGACCTAAAAATAGGAATGAACCAATAGGTCTATTTTGATCTTTAATACCTGCACGTTGACGGATAATACAATCACTTACTAAACCAATTGCTTCATCTTGGCCAATTACACGTTTTTTAAGTGTTTCAGCTAAAGTTAGTAGCTTTTCTCTATCACCTTTTAGAAGTTTAGCTACAGGAATTCTAGTCCATTTAGAAATTACTTGGCATACCATTTCTTCAGTGACTTCTTCTTTTAAAATGTCATTATCATCATTAGTTTTTAATTTCTTTTCTAGTTCAGGAATAATAGAATATTGTATTTCACCTACTCTACTATAATTTCCACTAGCTAAGGCATTATCAAGTTCATTTTTATATTTTTCTATTTCAACTTTCGCATTCTTTCTTTCTTCAATAGATGCTTTTTCTTTATTCCATTTATCTCTTAAAGTTTTTTCTTCTTCTTTATATTTATCTAAATCATTTTCTATTGTTTTTAGACGTTCTTTAGATAATTCATCAGTTTCTTTCTTTAAGACAGAACGCTCAATTTCAAGTTGAGTAATCTTACGTTCTAGTTCATCTATTTCTGTAGGAACAGAGTCTAGTTGAATACGTATTGATGCACAAGCTTCATCAATTAAATCAATAGCTTTATCAGGTAGGAATCTATCAGTGATATATCTATTTGATAGAGTTGCGGCAGCAACAATAGCATTATCAGTGATTTTTACACCATGATAACTTTCAAATCTTTCCTTTAAACCACGAAGAATACTAATTGTATCTTCTACTGTAGGTTCAGCTACATAAACCTTTTGAAAACGTCTTTCTAACGCCATATCTGTTTCGATATACTTACGATATTCTTTTAGAGTTGTTGCACCTATGCAATGTAGTTCACCACGTGCTAGCATTGGCTTTAGCATATTAGATGCATCAAGAGCACCATCACTTCTACCAGCACCAACAATTAAGTGAATTTCATCAATAAACATGATGATTTCCCCTTCAGATTCTTTTACCTTGTTAAGTACAGCCTTTAGACGCTCTTCAAATTCACCACGGTATTTAGCACCAGCAACTAGAGCACCCATATCTAGTTCATAAATCTTTTTATTTTGTAGTCCAATAGGAACATCGTTTTTAATAATACGACGAGCAAGACCTTCAATAATAGCTGTTTTACCAACACCTGGTTCACCAATTAATACTGGATTATTTTTTGTCTTACGAGATAGAATCTTAATAATATTACGTATTTCTTCATCACGTCCTATTACTGGGTCGATTTTACCTTTTTCGACTTCTTCATTTATGATACGACCAAACTTCTTTAATACATCTGGATCGTTGTTATAATTCATTTCTGGTTGCATAATTTCACCCCTTTAGCAGTCTTCTTTCTTCTCTGCCAATTATATTATAACACTATTTTTAGCACTGTCAATAGTTGAGTGCTAATTTTTACATAAAAAATAAAACAACCCGTTTGGGTTGCCTTAATTTGAATTATTCAACTTCTTTAGTTTCTTCAGTTGTTTCTTCTTTAGCTTCTTCTTTTGGAGCTTCTACTTCTTTAGTTTCTTTAGCTTCATCTTTGCAGCAGCATTCTTTTTTGCATTCGCAATCAGCATTTAAAGTAGTAATGATTGTAATTAATAAGAATACAATAATTGTAATATTCTTTCCTAGTAAGAAGATATTAGCTAATGAGTTTTCAATTCTTAGAGCTGTTCTATTGTTGATTTCAAAAGCATCTAGAATATATCCATAGCATTGAATAGTTAAGTAAGCAATTGCTAAAATTACCATTACTAATAAAGATAATTTACAAGCTTTCTTTAAAGCACAATCATTAAAATATACAAATGATAAGTAAAGTGCTCCAACATAAAGTACTAATGTACCAATTAGACCTGCACCACCATTGTTAAGTGTTCCTGTTAAATTAACAACAGTTAAAGTTAAAAGCCAAATAAGAACGATTAAAACGAATCTTAAAGGCGCATTTAATTCAATTTTTTTCATTTTAAATTTATCCTCCTTAGATATTTCCATTATATAACATTAAAAACTGAATGTAAACTAAATATTAATTATACTTTCATATAAGCATTATAATCAACATTAAAATTAGATATTCCTACATCATTTTTAATAGTATTAAGATTCGTTTTAAAATCATCTTCTCCAAAACTTGGATCAACTCTAAAATATAAAGCAAGATGAGTGTTCTTTTTAAGCAATAAATTGATATCATAATTTACAGATACAAAAGATTTTGGTTTAACCTCAAACTCTTCATAAATAGGGTGTAATAATTCATCATACATGCTACCATTTATTACCAATGTCTTTTCATCATCATAATAATCATATGATGGATCATTTTGTTTAACTAACCATATAGAATTAGTTTCTGAATCATTATATATGTTATAACTAATATTTTTTAAATACACCTTTTTCTTTGTTGTGCAATCAAAGAAAAAAGTTATTCCTAAATACTTAAATTTATTTGTAGGCGTTTTATCTTTAGTTATTTCATCAAAATTTTTATACTTTTTTTCATCATCAAATTTAAAATCTGAATAAAAATCATCCATTTCTCTTCCTACTGGCTCACTTTTTTTACATGAAGAAAGTATAAAAATAGATGAGATCATTAATACAAATAGTAATATTTTTTTCATAATAAAAATCCCCCTAAATTAATTATAACATAATAAAAGAAAAATAGGAGTAAAAACTCCTATTGATCTGTATCGTCTACATCTAGTAGAACTATTTCGCCAGTTTTTCTTGTTTCATTTAAATCAATTACTCTTTGATTTTTTGATCCCCTAAAGTTTAAGAGTAATGATTTTTCTTCCAGTATAAAAGGTCCATCAACTAATACATCTACTAAATCCAAGAATTCTTTTACTTCAGGCATTTTTAGTAGATCTTCATACACAAATCCTGTGTATGCCCAAATGTTTAAGCCGTTCTCTTTTGCCCACTTAGCAAGTTTTGCACAAGGAGCGGCTTGATAGAATGGGTCTCCCCCGGAAAATGTAATTCCATCTAAAAGTCCATTCTGTTTGATTTTGATCTTTATTTCTTCAATATCCATCTCATTACCACCATTCATATCCCATGTTTCAGGGTTATGGCAACCTTTACAATGGTGTAGGCATCCTTGAGTGAATATTACAAATCTAAATCCTTTACCATCAACTATAGAATCATCAGTTAATCCAGCAACTCTAATTTTATTAGATTCCATGTTTAACTCTATCTTCTACTTCTTTACGCTTAGCGTTATTGAAACGATCAAGTGTTCCAACTAGATAACCAGTGATTCTTCTAATACGTTCAAATTTAACTTCATCTTCGTTACGTCCGCATCCAGGACATACATCGTTAATTACACCTGAGTAACCACATTCAGGGTCTCTATCAAGTGGATGGTTAATTGAACCATATCCAATTCCGCATTCTTTCATATGTCTAACAATCTTTTCAAATGCTTCTAAGTTCTTAGTTGGAGAACCATCAAGTTCTACATAACTAATATGTCCAGCATTAGTTAGAGGATGATATTTAGATTCAATACTAATCTTATTGAATGCTGAAATATGATAATATACAGGAACATGGAAACTGTTAGTGTAGTAATCTTTATCAGTTACACCAGGAATAACTCCATATCTTTCCTTATCAAGTCTTACAAATCTACCAGATAATCCTTCTGCTGGTGTAGCTAATAATGAGTAGTTAAGTCCAGTTCTTTGACTTTCCATATCTAGACGTTTTCTCATATAGCCAATAATTTCTAAGCCTAATTTTTGTGCTTCTTCAGATTCACCATGATGTTTACCGATTAATGCGATTAAACATTCAGCTAAACCAATAAAACCAAGTGATAATGTACCATGCTTAATAACTTCAGCAACTGAATCATCCTTAGATAACTTTTCAGAATCAAGCCATACACCTTGGCCCATTAAGAATGGGAAGTTATATACTTTCTTAGATTGTTGTATTCTAAATCTAGCCATTAATTGATCGATTACTAATTGTAGTTTTTCATCTAACATTACAAAGAATTTCTTTAAATCATGATTAGCTTCAATAGCTATTCTTGGTAAGTTAATTGAAGTGAAACTTAAATTACCTCTACCAGTTACTATTTCTCTAGTTGGATCATAAACGTTACCTATAACTCTAGTACGGCATCCCATGTATGCAACTTCTGTTTTATAATCTCCTGGTTTATAATATTGTAAGTTATATGGAGCATCTATAAATGAGAAGTTAGGGAATAATCTTTTTGCAGAAACTCTACAAGCTAATTTAAAGATATCATAGTTTGGATCTCCTGGATTATAGTCGATTCCTTCTTTAATCTTTAAAATTTGAATTGGGAAGATTGGTGTTTCACCATTTCCTAAACCAGCTTCAGTAGCAAGTAATAATTGTTTCATAACCATTCTACCTTCGCTTGATGTATCAGTACCATAGTTAATAGATGAGAATGGAACTTGAGCACCAGCTCTTGAGTGCATTGTATTTAAGTTATGAATTAAAGCTTCCATAGCTTGGTAAGTTTGTTTTTCAGTTTCTTTATATGCTTCTCTTTTAGCGAAGCTTTGAGCAACAGCAATTTGTTCTTGATCAATATAATCAGCAAGGTAAGTTGCTTCAATATCTTTATAACCATTGTTATCGTCAATGATAGGCCATACCTTATCATTTTCCATTATTTTATTATAAATGTTTTTAGCAACTTCATCAGCATTTTCAACACCAAAGATTGATAATACTTTTCCCATGTTTGAATAATACATTTTTCTATATGTCTTCATAACACCTGGAGCAATACCATAATCAAAGTTTGGAATTGACTGACCACCGTGTTGGTCATTTTGGTTAGCTTGAATAGCAATACATGCAAGGGAAGCATAGCTTAATACACTATTTGGTTCTCTTAAGAAACCATGTCCTGTAGAGAATCCACCTTTGAATAATTCTAATATATCGATTTGACAACAAGTTAGTGTTAGAGTTAGGAAGTCTAAGTCATGAATATGAATATCTCCTACTCTGTGTGCTTTAGCATGTTCTGGAAGTAAAACTTGATTTAAATAAAATTCTTTTGCTCCTTCTGAACCATACTTAAGCATTGTACCCATGGCTGTATCACCATCGATATTTGCATTTTCTCTTTTAATATCATTTTCGAATGCAGACTTAAATGTAATGTCATAATAAGTCTTCATTAATCTTGTGTTTCTCTCTCTAATCTTACTACGCTCAGAACGATAAAGAATGTATGATTTAGCAACATCAGTTAAACCTGAGTTCATTAATTGACGTTCAACTTCGTCTTGAACCATTTCAACTGTTGGGCTCTTAATATTTTTTGTATCAAATACTAGTCCAACCTTAGCTGCTAAGTCCTCTGCTTTTTGAAAATCAGAGATACCACAAGAGT
>JAILIR010000062.1 GCA_024695185.1 bacterium
TACATAGTAAAAATAAAATTATTATGATATAATCACATAGGTTTGGTGATTATATGGAAAAATTATTATTTAATGAAATGAATATATCAATAGGTACAAAAAAAGCTATAGAAGAACTAGGTTTCTCAACTCCAACAGATATCCAAAGTGAAGCAATTCCTAAAATTCTAGAAGGAAATGATATTGTTGGTTTAGCTCAAACAGGAACAGGTAAAACTTTTTCTTTTGCAATACCTATGATTGAAAAAATTGATTCTAAAAACAGAAATGTTCAAGCACTTGTAATGCTTCCAACAAGAGAGCTAGCTCTACAAGTATATGCTGAATATGTAAAGCTACTAAAGTTTAATAGAGAGATAAAACTAGCAACTATTTATGGTGGACAAAGCTATGATAAACAAATGAAAGATTTAAAAGCTAAACCTCAAATTATTATAGGTACACCAGGTAGAATAATTGATCATATGAATAGAGGAAACTTAGACTTTTCAAATATTAAAATGCTTGTTTTAGATGAAGCTGATGAAATGCTTAAAATGGGCTTTATTGATGATATTGAAACTGTCTTAAAAACTACTCCTGAAAATAGATTAACTGCCCTATTTAGCGCAACAATGCCTGATGAAATTAGACGTGTTAGTAAGAAATATTTGCATAATCCAGTTAATATTACTATTAAAGCTAAAACTCTAACTGTTGATAAAACTAAACAATTATATTATGAAGTAAAACAATCCAGTAAAACAGATTTATTAATTAGATTACTTGATTTTTATTCCTTTAATTCAGCCATGGTTTTTTGTAATACAAAAAGCATGGTAGATGAATTAACAACTATCCTAAAGGAACATGATTATGCCGCAGATGGCATTCATGGTGATTTAAAACAAATGCAGCGTGATAGAGTAATGAATTCATTTAGAAACGGCTTAACAAAGATATTAATTGCTACTGATGTTGCCGCTAGAGGTATCGATGTTAAGGGTGTAGAAGCTGTATTTAATTATGATCTACCACAAGATGACGAATCATATGTTCATAGAATTGGTAGAACTGGTAGAGCTGGCTTAAGTGGTATGTCTTTAAGCTTTGTTACTGGTAAAGGTAAAAATAGAGTTAGTGAAATTGAACGCTACACAAAAAGCAAAATGGAAAAAGCTGAAATACCATCAATTGATGAAATTGTTAAACAAAAACAAAAGAAAATATATTCTGAAATAACTGAAATAATTGATAACTCTGAAAAGAAAAATACCTATAAGCCAATTATCAATAAGCTACTTGCTGAAGGATATGATGGCATTGATATTTTAAATGCTTTAATTGATAAAATCGTTAAAGAAGAAGTTAAAGAATATAATGAAATAGAAATCGAACAACCTTATTCAAGAAAGAAAAAAGAACACAATAGAAAAGATAAAAATGGTAAAGAAATATCATATTCATATTACCAAATTAATCTAGGTAGAAATGATGGATTTAAGCCAAAAGACTTTGTTGAATTTATGAGTAGTATCACTAAAATACCTAATTATTGCTTTGGTGATATCATTTTACACAACAATAAAATAAGCTTTGAGCTTAGACCTGATATGAATAAAAAAATAGTTCTTGTTCAAGGTAAAAAAGTTAAAGGATTCACCTTAAATTTAAGAAAACTATCTAAATTAGAGTAAAAAAGGCACGAAAAATGCCTTTTTTCATATATTTTTATATAAAATATATAGAAAAATCATCTGAAAAAATGTATAACCTATAGGTTAGGATTTATTTTTTATGGATTTAAAAAAATATATTTATGATATTCCAAATTTCCCAAAAGAAGGTATTTTATTTAGAGATATAACACCATTACTTAATGATGGAGAAGCTTATAGCTATGTTATAGATCTAATGGTTGAATATGCTAAAAAAGTAGGAGCAACAAAAATAGCTTCTCCTGAAGCAAGAGGCTTTTTGTTTGGTGTTGCTGTAGCTAATAAGCTTAAACTACCATTTGTACCTGTTAGAAAACCAGGTAAACTTCCTAGAAAAACAATAGATGAAAAATATGATTTAGAATATGGAACAAATACAATCTGTATTCATGATGATGCTATAAACAATAAGGATAAAGTTCTAATTGTAGATGACTTACTTGCTACAGGTGGAACAGTTAATGCTGCTGCTAACTTAGTTAAAAAAGCAGGTGGAACTGTTTGTGGTATGATTTTCTTAATCGAACTTGTTGATTTAAAAGGAAGCGAATTATTAAAGGAGTATAGAATTAACTCAATAATCAAATATTAATTTAGTTTTAAAATAAAGGGTGTGATTTTTATGTCACAGGTAAAAAACGTAACAATCGATGATTTACTTGAAAGCTGTAGAAAATATCTAAAAAAAGATGAAAACTTAAACCTAATAAATAGGGCATATAACTATGCTCTTTTAAAGCATACTGGTCAATTTAGAAAAAGTGGTGAACCTTATATCATTCACCCACTTGCTGTTGCTTACATTTTATCAGAATTATCAGTAGAACCAGTAACAATTGCTGCAGCCCTATTACACGATACAATTGAAGATACAGAAGCATCTTTTGATGATATTAAAACAAACTTTAGTGAAGATATTGCTTATTTAGTTGAAGGTGTTACTAAAATTAATCAAATAACTTTTGATTCAAAAGAACAAGCACTAGCTGAAACACATCAAAAAATGTTACTTGCTATGGCTAATGACATAAGAATTATTTTAATTAAGCTTGCCGATAGATTACATAACATGCGTACTATGGATGCTATGCCAAGGGAAGCCCAAATTAGAAAAGCCAAAGAAACACTAGAAATTTATGCTCCACTAGCTCATAAACTAGGTATGTTTAAAATTAAAGCTGAGCTAGAAGATAGAGCTCTACGTTATGAAAACCCTGATATATATTATCATATATCAAACTTAATCAATGCTAAAAAGGCTGAAAGAGAAAATCTAATTAATGAAATGATTCATGCTCTAGAGGAACACTTTAAAACAATCAAACTTAAAAAATATGAAATTAAAGGTAGAATAAAAAATATCTATTCGATTTATAAGAAGATGTATGAAAAGAATAGAGAATTTGATGATATATATGACTTACTAGCTATACGTATTATCGTTGATAAGGTTGAAACATGTTATCAAGCTTTAGGTATTATACATGCTCACTTTGTACCGCTACCTAAGAGATTCAAAGATTACATTGCGGTTCCAAAACCTAACCTATATCAATCACTACATACTACAGTAGTAGGTGTAAACTCGGAAATTTTTGAAATTCAAATAAGAACTAAAGCAATGGATGATGTAGCGGAAGTAGGTATCGCTGCACACTGGGCTTATAAAGAAAATAAAACTTATTCAAAAGATAAAGTACAATTTGAAATGGCAACAAAACTTAAATGGTATGGTGAATTATTGATGCTATCAAAGGATCAAGATATCAATAAGGATGCTCATGAATTCGTTGATGCCGTTAAAACAGATTTACTTGATACTAATATTTATGTATTCACACCAAAGGGTGAAGTTATTGCTCTACCTAATGGTGCAACAGTACTAGATTATGCCTATAAAATTCATACAGATGTAGGTAATAATGCTATAGGCGCAACTATTAATAATAAAAATGTTGTCCTAGATACTGTTTTAAAAACAGGTGATGTTGTAAACATTAGAACACAAAAGAATAGTGCTGGTCCATCAGAAGATTGGCTTAAAAAAGTTACAACAAGCCATGCTAAAGCTAAAATCAAGAACTTCTTAAATAACAAATACAGAGACGAACTAATCGAAAGAGGAAAAGAAGAACTTGAAAAAGAAATAATAGCTCAAAAAGTTAATCAAGAAATAACTGGTGAGTTTATTAGAAAACATTTCCAACGTCAAGGTATTGAAGATATCTTTGATTTATATGTTGAAATTGGTAAAAAGATTATTTCACCTAAAACTGTAGTTGCTAAGCTTTTAGGTAAAGAATATCATTATGAAGAAAATCTTCAAAAACAAATTTTAAAGAGTCAAAGAATTGAAAAAGCTAATAAATCAACTGGTATTATTGTTTCAGGAGTAAGTAATGCTGATGTAAAGCTTGGTAACTGCTGTAACTGTATTCCAGGAGACCCTATCGTTGGTTATATTTCTAAAGGTAATGGAGTAATAGTTCACTCTATTAACTGTAAGAATATAAAAGAATTAGATAAAAAGAGATTCGTAGAAGTATATTGGGAAGGTAATAGTGATAGAAAATATTCTTGTAGAATAAAAATATTATCTGAAAATAATACTATATTTGCGGATTTAATTTCAACAATAAACGCATCAAACTCTTCTATATTACAACTTCAATCAAATCAAAAAGAAGATGGACTTGTAGTTACAAAAATAAAAATCTTAGTTAGAAATATTGAAGAATTAGATACTATAATAGCTAACTTAAATAAGATTAAGTTTGTAATGCAAGTAGAAAGAGATAACAATTAGAGTTTTAGTTCAAAGAGTAATAGATGCAAGTGTTGAAATTGACAATAAAATAAATGGGAAAATTGATAAAGGTTATATGCTACTAGTAGGCTTTGGCTTAGATGATACAATGGATAACGTCAAAAAAATGGCTTATAAGGTAGCTAATTTAAGAATATTCCCTGATAAGGATGATAAATTAAATTTATCTATCTTAGATGTTGGTGGATCTATTCTATCTATATCACAATTTACTTTATATGCTGATACTAAAAAAGGACATCGCCCTGGCTTTAGTAATGCTATGAGGGATGGTGCTAAAGAATTATATTTAGCATTTAATGAAATACTAAGAAAAGAATATAATCTAATAGTTGAAGAAGGAATCTTTGGTGCTGATATGAATGTTAAGATTACTAATGTTGGCCCAACAACAATACTATTAGAATTTTAAGGAGGATCATATGAAAGGTGTAATTTTACTAGATAATTATTTTGAAGATACAGAGGCTTTATCTACTATAGATGTCATTAAAAGAGGAGGCATTGATATTTTAAAAGTAAATATGAGTAATAATGAAATCCTTGAAACACAATATGGTCATAAATTAATTGTGAAAGATTTCTATCATGATATTAACTTTAACGACTATGATTTTTTAGTTATTCCTGGTGGTAGGGCTGTTATGAACTCTTTATTTAATGATGAGAGAGTTTATAAGACTATTAAAGAATTTGATAGTAAGCATAAATTAATCGCATGTATTTGTGCTGCACCTAGCTTACTAAGAGAACAACTAAAAAACAAAGAATTTTCATGCTACCCAGGCATTGATAAATACATTGATGGTAAATATAATGAGAATGGAGTTACAAGAACTGATAACTACATTACAGCTAGAAGTATGTATTTTTCGATAGAATTTGGGCTTGAAATAGTAAAGTATTTAACTAACAACACTAATTTAAGGAGTAGTTTGGAGGCGAAATAATGTTTAAAAACAAAGCCATACAGATACAAACTATATTTATCGCAACATTTATATTGGTCTTATTATTATTTACATATTTACTTACAACACAAACTTTTAACCCTTATATAGTTCCTTTTAAAAGGACCTTTAAGAGTGAATTAAC
>JAILIR010000084.1 GCA_024695185.1 bacterium
TTTAATTAGTGATGAAGGAAAGAGCCTTATGTATAATACTATTTTAGAGAGATCTGTTAGGTGAAAGTGATCATAGTTGAAGTAGGGAATATGAATCTGGAGCTAAAGCGTTACTCGCGTTAAGAGAATAAGTGTATGATAATTCATAAACTAAGGTGGTACCACGGATATATATTCGTCCTTAGATTATGAATTTTTTTATTTAGGAGGGATTATTATGAGAAAATTTGAGAAGATATCTTTTGAACAATTTAAGAAAGATATTGGTGATGATGGGATGTTGTAGGATAGTTATGAATTACCAAAGAGAAGTACTAAAAGAAGTGCTGGTTATGATATTATGAGTTTAGAAGATGGTATTATTAAACCTGGGGAAGCTATGACTTTTAAGACTGGTCTTAAGGTATGTATGAATGAAGATGAATGTTTATATGTACTTAGTAGAAGTAGTCAAGGTTATAAATATAATGTTTGTTTAATGAATAGTGTTGGTTTAATAGATAGTGATTTTTATAATAATCCATCTAATGAAGGTCATTTTAGTGTTAGATTGGTAAATTTTGGTACAGATGATTTTATAGTTAAAAGAGGAGATAAGATAGCTCAAGGAGTATTCTCTAAATATTTGACTATTGATGATGAAGAAGATATAGAAGGAGAAAGAACTGGTGGATTAGGTTCTACTGGTAGGTGATATTATGGGAAATAAAGGAAAATATTATATAAGTACTGCAATAGCTTATACATCTGGTAAACCTCATATTGGTAATACTTATGAGATAGTTTTAGCAGATGCTATTGCTAGATTTAAAAGATTAGAAGGTTATGATGTATATTTTCAAACTGGTACTGATGAACATGGTGAGAAAATAGAATTAAAAGCTAAAGAAGCTGGTGTTACACCTCAAGAATTTGTTGATGAAAAAGCTCAAGTCATTAAAGATATATGGGATGTAATGAATACTAGTTATGATAGATTTGTTAGAACAACAGATCCTAATCATGAAAAGAGAGTTCAACATATATTTAAGAAAATGTATGATAAAGGTGATATTTATTTAGGTAAATATGAAGGTTGGTATTGTACTCCTGATGAATCATTCTGGACTGAAACTCAAGTAGTTAAGAATGAAGATGGTACAGTAGTATGTCCTGATTGTGGTAGACCTGTAGAAAAGAAGAGTGAAGAATCATATTTCTTTAAATTAAGTAATTATCAAAAACAATTAGAGGAATATATTGAAAGTCATCCTGATTTTATTCAACCTGTTGCTCGAAAAAATGAAATGATTAATAATTTTATTAAACCTGGATTACAAGATTTATGTGTATCAAGAACTTCATTTAAATGGGGTATTCCTGTTGATTTTGATCCAAAACATGTAGTTTATGTATGGTTAGATGCTTTAACTAACTATATTACTAATATAGGTTATGATACTGATGGTAATGAAACTGATGAATTTAAGAAGTTATGGCCAGCAGATCTTCATTTAATAGGTAAAGATATTATTAGATTTCATACTATTTATTGGCCATGTTTCTTAATGAGTTTAGATATTCCATTACCTAAAAAGGTATTTGGTCATCCTTGGTTAATAATGGCAGATGGTAAAATGAGTAAATCTGTAGGTAATGTTGTATATGCAGATGATTTAGTTAAAGAATTTGGTGTAGATGCTGTTAGATATTATTTCTTACATGAAATTCCATTTGCATCAGATGGTGTTTATTCTAGAGATTTGTTAATTGAAAGAATAAATGGTGATTTAGTTAATATTTTAGGTAATTTAGTAAATAGAACAGTTAGTATGAATAAAAAATACTTTGAAGGTATTGTTCAAGATCATAAAGTTAGTGAAGAATTAGATAAAGATTTAATAGATAGTGTATTAAATCTTAAAAAGGTTGTTACTGATAAGATGGATGAATTAAAAGTAGGAGAAGCTATTCAAGAGATATTTGATGTATTAAGAAAATGTAATAAATATATTGATGATTCAATGCCTTGGAGTTTAGCTACAGATGAATCTAAGAAAGAAAGATTAGGTACAGTTTTATA
>JAILIR010000092.1 GCA_024695185.1 bacterium
GATTTTCACAAATAATCATTACTTTACCTTTTCTTTTGATAACTTTACATTTATCGCAGATAGGTTTTACTGATGGTTTTACTTTCATAAAATTTCCTCCCTATGAGTAAACATAAATATTTTTTACTTAAAACGATATGATATTCGCCCATGTGTTAAATCATAAGGTGATAATTCAACCTTTACTCTATCCCCTGGTAAAATGCGTATATTATTTAGGCGGATTTTACCAGAAACATGTGCGATTACTTGATGTCCATTTTCAAGTTCTACTATAAACTTTGTACTAGGTAATACTTCTACTACCTTTGCTTCTAATTCAATTACGTCTTCTTTTGCCATACTAAAACTTACTTTTCCTCCTTGTTAAGAGTAGTTAAAATTTCGTATCCATCATCAGTGATAAGAATTGTATGTTCAAAGTGAGCACTCTTTTTCTTATCTAAAGTCACAGCAGTCCAATTGTCTTTTAACACCTTAACTCTTTTTGTACCTAAATTAATCATAGGTTCAACAGCCATAACCATGCCTTTCTTTAAGACAGGTCCCATTCCAGCAGGTCCATAGTTTGGAATCATTGGATCTTCGTGTAAGTGTGAGCCTACACCATGACCTGTATAATCTTCTACTATACCATAACCGAATGGTTTAATGTATTCTTCAATTGCATGAGAAATATCAGTTAATCTATTTCCTGGCTTAGCCATAGCTAAACCCGCAAATAAAGCTTTTTCTGTTGCATCCATTAATTTCTTCGCATCATCACTAATGTTACCAACTGCATAACTCCATGCAGAATCACCGTGATAACCTTTGTAACAAGCACCGATGTCTAGCGCAACTATATCTCCATCGTGAAGAATTATATTTTTCTTTGGAATACCATGTACAACGACTTCATTTACTGAAGCACAGATACTACCTGGGAATCCACCATAACCCTTAAATGATGGAGTAGCGCCGTAAGATCTAATTGTTTTTTCAGCTATTTCATCAAGTTCTAATGTAGAAATACCTGGTCTAATGTGTTTTTGTAATTCTTGGTGCGTAAGTGCAACAATTCTACCGGCTTCTCTTAAGAGCTCAATTTCTCTTTCAGATTTGATAGTAATCATTATTTATCACCTATTACTTTCTTGATGTCGTTAAATATTACATCGACATCTCTATCGCCATCAAATGTAACTACTAAATCTTTATAGTAATTAATTAATGGTTCTGTTTTTGATTGGTAAACATCAAGTCTGTTTGAAACAGTTTCAACATTGTCATCCTTTCTTTGGATTAAGCTGCTGCCACAATCATCACAAATGCCGTCTTTAAGCGGTTTATTGTATTTGATATGGAATGTTCTTCCACATTCAGGGCAGATTCTTCTTCCAATGATTCTATTGATTAACTTTTCATTATCAACATGAATATTGATGACTAAATCTAAGTCAATGCCTAATTCTTTAAGCATTACTGCAAACATTTCAGCTTGCTTTAAATCTCTTGGAAATCCATCTAATAGGAATCCATTTTTACAATCAGGATTAGCTAATCTTTCTTTAACAATCCCAACAGTAACTTCATCTGGAACTAGGTTACCAGCATCAATATACTTTTTAGCAAGTAAACCTACTTCAGTTTTGTTTGCAATTGCAGCTCTAAACATATCTCCTGTTGAAATATGTGGAATATTGTAATATTTTACAATATATTCTGCTTGTGTACCCTTTCCTGCTCCAGGAGGGCCCATAATTAACATCTTTTTCATTATATCAATCTCCTACATAAATCCTTTATATGCTTTTTCACTAGCTTCAGTTTCTAATTGCTTAGCAGTTTCAATAGCAACACCAACAATGATTAGTAAACCAGTACCACCAATTGTTACATTTTGTGGAAGTTTAAATACGATTGTTGCGATAATTGGAATTGCGGCTAATATAGCCAAATATGTAGCTCCAAGTACTGTTACTTTGAATAGTACTCTAGAGATAAAGTTTTGTGTCTCTTCTCCTGGTTTGATACCTGGAATAAAGGCATTTGATTTTTGCAAGTCATCTGCAATATCATCTGGCTTTACTGTAAGGAATGTATAGAAGAATGAGAATATAAATATTAAGAAAATATAAATCGCAAATCCTAGTGGATTAGTATATGTAAATATTTGATCTAACCAGAATCCAGCAGTTGATTCCTTATCAACATTAGCAAATCCCATAATAGTTGCTGGAATACTCATTAATGTTGAAGCAAAGATAACTGGCATAACTCCTGCTGTATTTAATTTAACAGGAATATGAGAATCTGTTTTACCTTGTCTATTTGCATATTGTGTAGGTATTTTCCTAATTGCTTTTTCCATGTATACAACACCAACTAGTATTGCAACATATAAGAACACTATTATACCGAAGACAACGTAGTCATAAGTTCCAGTTGCTTCAGTAACTTTTTGTTGCCAAAGCGCACTAGCAGCTGATGGAAGTGAAGTAACGATACCAGCTACGATAATAATAGATGATCCATTACCAATTCCAAAGCGAGTTATAAGATCGGCTAACCACATTACGAATGCTGAACCAGCTGTAATCATGATTGCCATGAATAGAATTGCTACTACTTTTGGAATACCAATACCATATTTAACTATGTTTTCAGCATTTGATGAAAGTCCAAACAAAATCATTAATGCTTGGATGAAAGCTAAAATGATAGTTACATATCTAGTCCATTGATTTAGCTTAGCCCTACCAGACTCACCTTCTTCGCCCCAACGCTTAAATGCTGGAACAATATCCATTTGTAACATCTGAATAACGATTGATGCAGTGATGTAAGGAGAAATACCCAGAGCCGCTATAGAATAGTTACCTAAGGCATTTCCTGAGAATGAGTTAAGGAATGTTAAGAATCCTCCATTCTTCATTGCATTATCAATTGTTGAAGTTTCAAGTAGAGGGATTGGTATATAAGTTACAATTTTAAACACGAAGATTATTAAGACAGTAATTAATACACGTCTCATAATCTTACCGTTATTTAAAATTAACTTAAGCTTATTTAGCAATTTAAATCACCTCTGCAGTTCCGCCTGCTTTGGCAATCTCCTCGCTTGCAGATGCTGAAAATTTGTGTGCTTTGATTGTTAACTTCTTTTCAAGTGTTCCACAACCTAGAATTTTAACACCTGACTTGATATCCTTAATAATTTTTGCATCAATTAATAAATCTGGTGTAACAACAGTACCATCTTCGAATTGATTTAAATCACATAAATTAACGATTGCGTATTCTTTACGATTAATATTATTGAATCCACGTTTAGGTAGACGTTGGAATAGAGGAATTTGACCACCCTCGAAACCAGGTCTTACGCCTCCGCCAGAACGTGCATTTTGACCTTTATTACCTTTACCAGCAGTTTTTCCATGTCCACTACCAGTACCACGACCGATTCTCTTTCTAGAATGTCTTGCACCAGGAACAGGTTTTAATTCATTTAGCATAGCCAAAAGACCTCCTTTTACTTTTCTGTTACTTTAACTAAGTGTTTGATTGTATTTACCATTCCTAAAATGGCTTCATTTGCTTCTTTTTCTACAGTTTGATTGATTTTTGTTAAGCCAAGTGCTTTTGCAGTTGCAATTTGGTTTGGCTTTCTGCCGATTAAACTTTTAACTAATGTAATTTCAATTGTTTTCATATTATCCTAACCTCGCAATATCAATTCCACGTGTAGCAGCTACTTCTTCAGCTGTTCTTAATTGTTTTAATCCCATAACTGTAGCACGCACCATGTTAATAGGTGTGTTTGAGCCTAATGACTTACTTAA
>JAILIR010000113.1 GCA_024695185.1 bacterium
CCCTCATAAAATAATTATATCAATAATTATTACTTTTTACAATAAATTAAATAATAATTTAATTTCTTTATTTGCGTTTTCATATTGCTTAAAAGTTAATTTTTTATTATAATTATCTTTGAAAAATAAAAGGAGGATTTACTATGAAAAAAATTCTAGTAATGTTTATAATTGTTGTAGGTCTAGTCTTGATGGCTGTTTTATATCCACTTGACTGGTCAAGCTATAATAATGAAAAATTAGTTCAAATAATCATTTATTTAGCTGCGTTTGCGGTTGGTTTGGCTGCGATAACAGCAATTATTCTTTCTTATGTTTCCAATGCACAAAGGAAGAAAATTAAATGGTTAGAGACAAAACTTGAAGTATGGAATAATACATCTTACCACGTTAAGAAGGCCGGTGACGTTGCGTTTAACGAGCTTCCTGTTGGTATCGTATTATGTGATGATCAACTAGAAATTAAATGGGCAAACCAATATGCTAAACAAATTTTCCAAAGCAAATTAATGGAACGTCCTCTTCAAAGTATTCATACTGAGCTATATAATCAAGTAAAGGATAATGTTAATAACATCATGGTTACTATTTACGATAAGACTTATGATGTAATGTATAGAAAAGAAGATTCCTTACTATATTTCTTTGATGTAACTGAGCGTGAAAAGATTAAAAATAAATATAAAGAAAGAACTACAGCTTTAGGTATAATTTATTTGGATAATATGGAACAATCTTTAGCTGAACTTGATGTACAACAAAGATCAGAACTTAGAGGTAGATATTTAGGTGAAATATCTGACTGGATTACAAATGCTGGTGGTTATTTAAAATCATATAGTGATGAGAGATCTATTATCGTACTTGACTATGGTCAATTACAAAATATGATTAAATCTAGATTTGATATTTTAAATAGAATAAGAGAAATATCAGAAGAAAATGAACTTAGAGTTACAGCAAGTATGGGTATTGCTTGTTGGGATGTTAAATATGAAGAACTTGGTACTTATGCACAAAACGCAATTGAACTTGCGGAAAAGCGTGGTGGTGACCAAGTAGTAGTAAACATTCAAGATGAAAAGATTCAATACTTTGGTGCTAAGACAAATGCTCTTGAAAAGAGTAGTAAGGTATTAGTTAGAGTTATGGCTCAAACATTAGCTGAGCATATTGAAAAGGCTGGTAATATCATTATTATGGGTCATACAAATACAGATACAGACTCATATGGTGGTGCTTTAGTTCTACTAAAGATTTGTCAATCTATTAGAAATGATGTTAGAGTTGTTATTGATAGAAGTAAGTGTGATAAAACAGTTCAAAAGTTACTTGATTTAACAGCTAAAGAGCATGTAGCTTTAACAAAATATTTTGTTACACCTAAAGAAGCTTTAGATTTAATGGATGATAATACATTATTAATTGTAGTAGATACACAATCTCCAAAGATTGTTATGAATGCTGATGTATTGAAGAAAGCTAAGAAGCTTGCTGTAATTGATCACCATAGACGTGGTGAGGTTACTTATGAAGATCCAATATTCAATTATGTAGAACCATATGCATCAAGTTCTACAGAGTTAGTAACAGAAATGATTCCATTTATTAATAGAAAGATTGAAATTAGTGCTTTTGAAGCAACATTAATGCTTGCGGGTATTATTGTTGATACTAACAATTTCACATTTAGAACAGGTTCTAGAACATTTGACGTTGCTTCCCAACTTAAAGAATATGGTGCTGATATGATTAAGGCTAAGACATTCTTAAGAGAAGCTATCGAAAGAAGAAAAGAAATCGCTGAAATTGAAACTCAAGCTGAAATATTATTTGAAAAGTATGCTGTTGTTAGAATTAAAGAAGCTCAAACAATGGATAGAGTTTTACTAGCACAAGTTGCTGATAGATTACTTGAAATTGATGGCGTAAGTGCAAGTTTTGCTATAGGTCAACTTGAAGAAAATCTAGTAGGTATATCTGCTAGAAGCTATGAAGGTGTTAACGTACAAATCATCATGGAAGAAATGGGTGGAGGTGGACACTTAAATGCAAGTGCTGCCCAACTACAAAATGCCAGTGTTGATGATGCTTATAAACAACTATATTCTATATTAGAAAAAGAAGAATTGCAGGAAGGTGAAGAGAGTATGAAGATTATTCTAAAAGAAGAAGTTAAAGGTAAAGGTAAAAAGGATGATGTTGTTGAAGTTGCTGATGGTTATGCAAACTTCCTAATTGGACAAGGAAAGGCTATTGCTGCAACTGCTGATAACTTAAAGAAATTAAAAGAAGATAAAGAAAAAGAGGCTGAAGAAGCTGCTCATCAATTACAAGTTTTAAATAAATTAAAAGATGAAATTAACAATAAGCCAGTTAATGTTTACATTAAGATTGGTGATGATGGTAAATTATTTGGTAGTGTTACTACTAAACAAATTGCTGAAGAATTTGAAAAAGCTTATGGTATCCATATTGATAAGAGAAAAATTGAATTCCAAACTGATATTAACTCTCTAGGTATTTATGAGGCTGAAGTTAAATTACATAAGGATATTGAAGCAAAGATTGAAGTACACGTTGTAGAAAAGAAAGATTAGTTAAAGTGGGGATAGTATGGCTAAAGAAAGTAACAAAAAAGATCCATTTAGCCTTGAAGCCGAACAAGCAGTATTAGGTGGTATATTCGTTGATAACGAAGCCTTAACTTACATTGTAAAAGATGTTTTAGTTTCGGGGAAAGATGAATTTTATGATAATAGGAATAGAATGATTTATCAAGCTATGATAGAATTAGAAAAGATGGGCATGCGTTATGACTTCGCGACTGTATGCAGTCACTTAGAGTCAAGCACTACATCTCCAGATTTATGGGGCGGTAGGAGTTATTTATTAAAGCTTGTTGATGCTTTCCCATCAAGTGCAAACTTACAAGACTATGCTGAATTAGTTCATAATAACTATTTAAAGCGTAGGCTTTTAGTTTCATGTAATAATATCGTAGAAATGACACGTAATGGTGAAGAGGTTCATGACTTTGTTGAATGTGTTGATTATGCCGAAAATCAGTTAGCTGATTTAATCAAAAACAGAAGAACAGCAACCTTCTCCCAATTAAGTGATGTGTCAAATCAAATTTTAAATAAGACTAGAGATATGCTTACAAGAATGGACTTTAATGATGTAGTTGGTTTAAAGACTGGCTTTACAAAGCTTGATGGTTATACTCAAGGCTTTCAACCAGAACAACTAATCATTCTTGCGGCTCGTCCTGGTGGAGGAAAGTCAGCCTTTGCCTTAAATATAGCAAAGAATATCGCGGATAGAAATCCAGATAGTCATGTTGCTTTTTTCAGCTTGGAAATGGCTGTTGAAATGGTAACAACAAGGCTTTTAGCGAATGCCGCAACAATTGATAGTAAGAAAATTAAAAGTGGTAGAATGACTAGCCAAGAGTTTTCTAAGCTAGAAACACAAATTGCTTTAATGAATAATGTAAATATTCATTTTTCGGACGAATCATATGTTACAGTATCAGATATTAAGACAATGTGTAGAAAGCTTTACCAAAAGCATGGCTTAAGCTTAATAGTTGTTGACTACCTACAATTAATTGATGGTTCTAGTGATAAAAAGGGTAGCGCTCAAAGAAATAGACAAGAGGAAGTTGCAAGTATTTCTAGAGGTCTAAAGCTACTCGCACGTGAGTTAAAATGTCCAGTTTTAGCACTATCTCAATTATCGCGTGGTGTTGAACAAAGAAAAGACAATAAGATTACTATGGCCGATTTAAGAGAATCAGGAGCTATCGAACAAGATGCTGATATTATCCTATTCTTAAATAAGCAAGATGAAAATAGTGATGTAATCACATTAAGTATAGCTAAAAACCGTGAAGGAGAAAATGGTGTTGATATTCCACTATTATTTGAAAAGCAATACTCTAAATTCTCTAATGTTGCGGATAATGAAAATCCAAATAGTGAACAATAATAAAGGAGCAGTATTATTATGATAACAGATAGATTAGAAATGATGGAAAAAAGATATGAAGAAATTAATGAGCTTTTAATGGATCCATCTGTTGTATGTGACATCAAAAAATTAACAGAATTAAGCAAGCAACAAAAACAAATTGAAAAGCCAGTTATGATGTTTAGGGATTATAAGAAAGCCTTAGATTCTATTAACGATTTAAAAGAAATGGCTAAGGATAGTGATCCTGAAATTAAAGAAATGGCTGAAATGGAGCTTGAAGAAACAAAAACTAAAATAGCTAAATATGAAGAAGAATTAACAATTATGTTATTACCTAAAGACCCTAATGATGAAAAGAACGTAATAGTAGAAATTAGAGGTGCCGCAGGTGGTGATGAAGCAAACATCTTCGCAGGCGACTTATTTAGAATGTATTCTAAATATGTTGAATCAAAGGGCTGGAAGCTTGAAGTTATTAATGCTGAAGAATGTGCAGCTGGAGGTTACTCTCAAATAGAATTTACTGTTTCAGGTGAATCAGTATATTCATTTTTGAAGTTTGAATCAGGTGCTCATAGAGTACAAAGAGTTCCAGTAACTGAATCAGCTGGTAGAATTCAAACATCTACAGCAACAGTATTAGTAATGCCTGAAACAGAAGATATTGACTTTAAGATTGATGAAAAAGATTTAAGAGTAGATACATTCTGTGCATCTGGTCCAGGTGGACAAGGTGTAAATACAACTTATTCAGCAGTTAGACTTACATATTTACCTACAGGTGATTATATAGCTTGTCAAATTCATAGATCTCAACATGAAAATAAAGCTACAGCTTTAAAATTATTAACTGCGAAGATCTATGATAGAATGTGCCAAGAAAAGGCTGAAAAGGAAGGTACAATTAGACAATCATTAATTGGTAGAGGAGATAGAAGTGAAAAGATTAGAACTTATAATTATCCTCAAAATAGAGTAACTGATCATAGAATTAACTTTACTATTCAACGTTTAGATGCGATTATTGAAGGTAAGTTAGATTTAGTTATTGATAATTTAATTGCAGCTGAACAACAAAAGAAGCTTAGTGGAGAAGAGGAATAATATTTCCTTTTTTTCATAAGGAGGAATAATATGACTTATAAAGAATTATTTGATCTTAAAAAAGAAGAAGCTAATAAACTTAATAAAGAAGAATCAGCCGTACTAATTCTATTACTTTACACATCTAAAATGGATGGAGCAAAGCTTTATGCGAATATGGATTTAGAAGTAACTGAAGAAGTTTTAAAATCCTTTAATGAGGCCATTAACTTATATTTCTATAAGAATGTTCCAGTTCAACATATTACAGGTATTCAAGAGTTTTATGGCTATGAATTTGATGTAGATAATACAGTATTAATTCCTAGACCAGAAACAGAAGAATTAGTAGAAAATATCATACTTACATATGATGAATTTATGGATAATAAGGTTGATGTAGTAGATATTGGATGTGGTTCTGGTTGCATTGGTATAACACTAAAGCTAGAAGAACCTAGAATGAATGTTACCTTAACTGATATATCACATGAGGCTGTTTTAAAAGCCATGGCTAATGCTAAGAAGCTAGGCGCTGATGTAAGCTTCTTAGAAGGTGATATGCTTAATCCTTTAAAGGGAAGAAAGTTTGATATATTAGTAAGTAATCCACCTTACATTCCAACAAATGAAGAAATACAAGATTTAGTTAAAGATAATGAACCATGGGTTGCTTTATTTGGTGGAGAAGATGGACTTAAATTCTATCGTATAATCTTAAGCGAAGCTAAAGAATACTTAAAGGGCCGTAATATCATTGCCTTTGAACATGGCTTTGATAAGAATAAAGAAATTAAAGAACTTGCCTTAAAGTATTTCCCAAATAGTGAGGTTAGACAAATAAAGGATATCTTTGGAAAAGATAGAATGACTATTATTATTAATAAGGTAATTGATGATAATGAGCTTATAGCTTTCCCTACAGATACAGTTTATGGCTTAGGTGCTAAGGTTTTAGATGATTTAGGTCAAGAGCGAATTATGGAATTAAAGAACAGGGATTGTTCAAAGCGTTTTGCCGTACTATGTGCTAACTTAGAACAAATAGAAGAGCTTGCCATAGTTAGTGATGATGCGAAAAAAATAATCAATAAATTCTTACCTGGAGGCTTAACTTTAATACTAGAAGCTAAGAATAAGAGTGTTCATAATTATGCCATTGATAATACAGTAGCGGTTAGAATTCCAAAGCATCCAATTGCTTTAAAATTATTACTTGAAAATGGCCCTTTAGCTACTACAAGTGTTAATTTAAGTGGCGAAAAACCAATGAATAATTATGATGAAATCTTAAAGAAATTTGATGGTAAAATCGATTATATTTATAGTGATCCAACTAATATCAAATATTCAAATACACCTTCAACAATTATTGATATGACTAACGGATTAAAAGTTATTAGAGAAGGCGAAATAACTCTTGATGATATTTTAAAAGTAATTAAATAGTAAACGATAAAGGAAAATAGCACTATAATACGATTTTTTAGTATTTTAGGCGCTATTTTTTATATATAGCAAATATATTGACTTTTATTAATAAAGTAAGTATAATATTTATTATAAAAATACAAGTTTTATTTGATGCGATAT